>JAGWPH010000168.1 GCA_028870615.1 Betaproteobacteria bacterium | reverse complement strand
GGCGGGCGCCTTTGGTGCCGATGGGGTCCTTGACCACCTGAACCATCAGGGATTGCCCTTCGGACAATATTTTTTCGATGGGCCGCACCGGTTCATCCGAATGCCGGGGTGTCCAGATGTCTGCCACATGCAGGAAAGCTGCGCGCTCGAGTCCCAGATCAATAAACGCCGATTGCATGCCGGGCAGGACCCGGGCCACGCGCCCCCAGTAGATGTTACCCACCAGGCCGCGGGCTGACGCGCGTTCCACATGAATTTCCTGGGGAACGCCCAGTTCCATGATGGCAACGCGGGTTTCCTGGGGCGTGATGTTGAGCAAAATCTGATTGTTCACGGGACACCTGTTTCAAAAAGGGTAAGAAGTTGGTCGGTCTCGAACAGGGGCAGGCCCATGACACCGCTTGGGCTGCCGTCAATATGTTCGATGAAGCGGGAGGCATAGCCCTGGATCCCATACCCGCCCGCCTTGTCATGATATTCGCCGGTGCCGAGAAACTGGTTGAGATCCCGCTCGGAGAGTGCGCGAAACCAAACGCGCGTGACCGAAATTCGGGATTCCAGCAAAGGGCCCTGGATCATGACCACTGCGGTAATCACATGGTGCATGCGACCGGAAAGCTGGCACATCATGGTTCGTGCTTCCTGTTCGTCGGCGGGCTTGCCCAGGAGGGTGTCCTCCAGCGCCACGGTGGTATCCGCAGCCAGTACAGGATGGCGCGACAGGTCGGTTTGTTCCAGGCGGGCCCAGCCGGCACGCGCCTTGGCCTGGGCCAGGCGCATTGCATAACCGATCGGGTGCTCACCCGGTTGCGGCGTTTCGTCCACAGCCTCGATACCATGTTCGGGCATCAGCACCTGATAAGACACACCGATCCGTGTCAGCAGTTCGCCGCGTCGCGGGCTTCCTGAAGCCAGGTAGATCATATTTTCTGCTCACTCACGATGGTACGGGTGTCCCTTCAACATCATTGCGGCACGATACAGCTGTTCCACCAGGATGGCACGGACCATACCGTGGGGCAGGGTCATTCGCGACAGGGACACGAGGGCCTCGGCGCGTTGCTTGATGCGGGGATGCAAACCATCCGCGCTGCCAATGACAAAGCACAGATCGGTGCCTTGCGGCAGGGCATTTCTGAGGGTCGTCGCAAGGTCCAGGGTGTTCCACAAGGTGCCCTGTTCATCCAGTGCATACACCGCACCATGGGTTGGCAGAGCGGACAGGATGCGTTGACTTTCAGCCTCCAGAATCTGTTCTGTGGTGCGCCCGCCACTGCGCGCATCCGGCTTCAGCGCAATCAGTTCGATGGGCATTTCATGTGGCATGCGCCGGGCGTACTCCTGGGTCACTTCACGCACCCAGTGGGGCATGCGATGGCCAAGGGCGACGATGCGGATTTTCAAGGGATTCAGCCGTGGGATGCGACGCGCAGCGGCAGGCGCCAGGAGCCCCCCCACAGTTCCGACAGATTGTAGTATTCGCGTACCGCAGGTTGCATGACGTGTACCACCACGGAACCCAAATCCACCAGGATCCATTCACCGCTCAGATTTCCTTCAGTTCCCAGGATCGCGGCCCCCATTTCACGCAGGCGCTCTTCCACGTTGTGGGCAAGGGCCCGGGTTTGACGCGTGGAGTCGGCGCTGGCGATGATCATGTAGTCGCATAGGGTGGTCATATGCCGGACATCCAGAATCTCGATATCCCTGGCCTTGATGTCTTCGAGTGCGCGGACGACCTCGTTCTTGATAGGGTGGGGATCCATTCGTCGCCTATGGGTAGAGCCGGTGCGACTCAATATAGTCCAGGACGGACGCAGGGAGCAAATGGCCCGTAGGGCGATGGCAACGCAATGCGCTCCGAATGTCGCTGGACGAAATGTCGAGCAGCGGAATAGTGAGCCTGACGATGGCTCCCGCTGGGCCCTGGACCTGGTGGACGGGCAACGACCGCCGATCGAGTTCGTGCTTCAGGGCGGGCGTCATGTCTTTTTCATGAAGGGCAAAGCCGGGGCGGCAGGCGACTGCGATGTGCGCGTACTGGAATAACTCCTGCCAACGATGCCAGGTGGGAAGGTTGAGAAAGGCATCGGCCCCCAGAATCAGCCACAACGGGCGCTCGGGCCCCCATTCGGCGCGCAGCTCCAGCAAGGTGTCAATGGTGTACGACGGCATGGCGCGTCGTACTTCACGCGCATCCACCGTCATCAGGCTGGAAGTTCCCGCAGCCAGACGAACCATGGCCAGACGGTCTTGCGCCGAGGCTTCGGGGGCGCGTTGCCAGGGGGTCCCGGCCGGTATCAGCAAAACCTGCTCCAGGCCGAGTTGGCGTTGCGCTTCCTGGGCCATGGCCAGATGGCCGACGTGAACCGGGTCAAAGGTTCCACCGAGGATGCCGACGGCGCCTGCCATCCTCATCTGCCGCGGATCTGACCGTTACCCAGAACCACGAATTTTTGATTGGTCAGTCCTTCCAGACCCACCGGACCGCGTGCATGCAGTTTGTCGGTGGAGATGCCGATCTCTGCACCCAGACCATATTCAAAGCCGTCGGCAAAGCGCGTGGAAGTGTTGACCATGACAGAACTGGAGTCCACCTCACGGAGGAAGCGGTTGGCGTGATTCCAGTCGTTGGTGATGATGGCATCGGTATGCTGTGATCCATAGCGCGCGATATGGTCCATGGCCGCATCGAGTGAGGGAACAATGCGAATGGCCAAAATGGGGGCCAGGTACTCGGCGTACCAGTCCGCTTCCTGGGCCGGCTTGATCCCGCTAACCAGGCGTTGGACCGCATCGTCGCCGCGCAATTCCACGCCCTTTTCCCGGTAGAGCGCGCACAGGGAAGGAAGGACGGTCGCGGCGATTGCCTGATGGACCAGCAGGGTTTCCATCGTGTTGCAGGTGCCGTAACGCTGGGTCTTGGCATTGTCTGCCACGCGGATGGCCATCTCCACATCGGCACTGGCGTCGATATAGGTGTGACAGACACCGTCCAGATGCTTGATGACCGGAATGCGGGCGTCATGAGAGATGCGCTCGATCAGGCTTTTTCCGCCACGCGGCACAATGACATCCACCAGGCCTTTGAGCGTAATCAGTTCGCCCACCGCAGCGCGATCCGTGATGTCCAGCACCTGGATGACGGATTTCGGCAGATCGGCACCTTGCAACCCTTCATGCATGGCACGGGCGATGATCTGGTTGGAACGCAGCGCTTCGGAGCCGCCCCGCAAGATGCAGGCGTTGCCCGACTTGAGGCAGAGACCGGCGGCATCCGCGGTGACATTGGGGCGCGCTTCGTAAATGATGGCAATCACACCCAGCGGAACCCGCATGCGGCCGACTTCAATGCCTGAGGGGCGCCGGACCAGTCCGGTCACTTCACCGACCGGGTCTTGCAGGGCGGCGATCTGTTCCAGTCCCGCAGCCATGGATTCAATGGAGGCGGCACTGAGCGTCAGGCGGTCCAGGAAGGCGGCATCCTGCCCTGCGCCGCGGGCAGCGGCGAGATCGGCCTGATTGGCTTCGAGCAGGGCGGCCTGATCCCGGCGCAAGGCCGCGGCGGCCAGTTGCAGGGCCCGGTTTTTGGCTGCGGTGCTGGCACGTGCAATAGGGCGTGAAGCGGCACGGGCGACTTGCCCGATCCCTTCGACATGGATTTTGAGCGCTTCAGGAGTCATCGGTATTCAGTGTAAGTGAGTTAGGGGTCAGACCTCAAGCTTGAGGTCTGACCCCGATCCCTTCCCCCACTGCAGCCCAAGCGCCAGCAGGGTATCCCAGGGGTCCCCATCTTCCACGCCCTTGATGGTGCGATCCACCCGGGCAGCCATGACCAGTGCCGCTTCGCACAAACCGGGGGAGGTGCGCGCGACCAGGGACTCCAGCAGTTTTTGGCGCGGCCCCCAGATCCGCGCCTCCCTGCAGGCGGCACTTAGGGAACGTCGGTTGCGCTGGGCAGTGATCAGATGGTTGAGTGCACGCAGGTCCTCCACAATGGCCCACAGCACCAGTGGCAGGGCTTCCCCCTCGGCCTGCAAGCCGCGCAGGGTCCGCACAAACCGGGCAAGATCGCCGGTTATCAGGGCAGAAGCCAGATCATGAATGTCGTGGCGTGCCACATTCAGGACAGCGTCCCGGACGGCGTCGGGAGAAAGTATTCCGGGCGGAAACAATAAGCCAAGTTTCAGGATTTCCTGATGGGCCGCAAGCAGATGGCCTTCCACGCGACCCGTGAGAAAGGCCAGCGTTTCTGGAGTTGCTTTTTGCTGTTGGAGGGCCAGGCGGTGCGCGATCCAGGCAGGCAGCCGGTCGCGGGTCACGGGCATTGCCACGATCATCAGTCCGGTGGATTCCAGCGCCTTGAACCAGACGCTTTGTTGGGTGCGGTAATCCAGAGCAGGCAAGCTGATGAGAATCAGGGTGTCCTGGCTTGAAAGTTGACCCAGGGTTTCCAGATGTCGGGCGCCTTCAGCGCCAGGCTTGCCGGAGGGGATGCGCAGTTCAACCAGTTTTTTATCGCCAAACAGTGAACTGCTGTTGCAGGCAAAGGGGAGCGAGCCCCACTCAAAACCAGGTTCCACCGTCAGGACTTCGCGCGTGGTATATCCCTGCTGATGCGCTGCCTTGCGCAGGGTATCCAGTGCTTCGAAGGCCAGCAGGGGCTCCTCTCCCAGCACGATGATCAGGGGCTGCAACCCCCGGCGCAGAATGGATTCCAGTTTTTCGGAAGGAAGACGCACCGGACTCAGTGTTCCGTGTTGGTTTTGAGTTTGATGGTCGCCAGACGACGCAACATTTGTTGTACCAGTTCATGTTGCATGTCCCGGTATAGCAACTGTTCTTCGGACTGCTTGGCCAGGATCTGGACATCGTTGTAGTTGAAAAGACGCGAGATGGTGATGTCAGTGGGCGCCAGCAGCTCGTTTCCTTCACTGTCAGTGGCGCGAAATTTGAGTCGTGACAGCAAGGTAAACTGGGACACGGTTCCCTGCGCGTTAAGGGTCAGGATCTGCTTGTCCTTGATGAGCGGGGAAATATAGAACACGACCTCCGCAAGGTCCGGTTTGGCAACCAGGGTGATGCCTGCGTCGCGCGTGAGCGCGGTACGGACTTCATTATCCAGTCCGCGATCCAGGGCGCCACTGAGGTAGACACGATGGAAGGAGAGCTGAGGCGCGCCACGCAACTGAAAGCCGCAGCCGCTCAACAGGGCAAGACTGGTCGTGACGATCAGGAAGGTGCGGCGGGTGAGCATGATTAGAGCACCACGTTGATCAGGCGACCTGGAACCACGACGATCTTTTTTATGGTCTGGCCAGCCAGGTGCCTTTCCAGGGCGGGATGGGCCAGGGCTTCTGCTTCCAGCGCGGCCTTGGGCGTATCGGGGCGGACTGTCATGGAGCCCCTGAGTTTGCCATTGACCTGCAGCATCAGTTCAATGCTGTCGCGTTGCAACGCATC
Organism: Betaproteobacteria bacterium; assembly: GCA_028870615.1. Lineage (GTDB taxonomy): Bacteria > Pseudomonadota > Gammaproteobacteria > Burkholderiales > Ferrovaceae > JAJZRV01. The sequence continues at coordinate 3,321 of JAGWPH010000168.1, read as the reverse complement.
GGGGTCATGTTCAGGCCACGGGGCGTCGAGAATGCTTGCACCATACCCCAACTCGCGCCACAACGTTTCGGCAAGGTGCGGCGTGATGGGAGAGAGCAGGCGCAGCAGGATCGACAGGCCTTCCTGTACCAGGACATCGTTGGCGCCACTGATTTTTTCCAGGGTGTTGAGCAATTTCATGGCCGCCGAAGCCACGGTATTGAACTGATGCCTATCCAGATCGTAGTTGGCTTGCTTGAGCAGCGCATGAATTTCATAACGGATGGGGGATGCGGCCAGGCTGTCGGTGAGTGTGCCGGCATCACGACGCGCCTTGAAGCCGGCGGCAAAAGCCCAGACCCGGCGCAGAAAACGAAAAGAGCCCTGAACGCCGGCATCGGACCACTCCAGCGATTGGTCCGGAGGGCTGGTAAAGATAATGAAAAATCGCGCCGTATCAGCGCCGTACTGGTCAATGAGCGCTTGCGGATCCACCGTGTTGCCCTTGGACTTCGACATTTTGGCGCCGTCCTTGAGGACCATGCCCTGGGTAAGCAGATGGACGAAGGGTTCGTCGTGCCGGATCAGGCCGGCATCGCGCATCAACTTGTTAAAGAAGCGCGCATAGAGCAGGTGCAGAATGGCGTGTTCGATGCCACCGACGTATTGATCCACAGGCAGCCAGTAATTGGCACGCTCGTCCAGCATGCCCGTAGCAAGATCAGGGCAGGCATAGCGCGCAAAATACCAGGAAGATTCGACAAAAGTGTCCATGGTGTCGGTCTCGCGCGTGGCGGCCTTGCCGCAGACGGGACAGGTGGTTTCGTAAAAGGAGGGGTCCTTCCTGAGGGGTGATCCCACGCCCGCAAATGTGACCTGCTCCGGCAGTACGACGGGGAGGTCCCTGTCCGGTACCGGCACCTGGCCGCAGGTGGCACAGTGAATGATGGGAATGGGGCAGCCCCAGTAGCGTTGGCGTGAAATCCCCCAATCTCTCAGGCGGTATTGCACATGCGGGTTGCCGCTGTTCAGCGCCTGCAGCACGGGCCCCATTTTTTGGCGTGCCTGTGCAGAACTGCGTCCGGAAAAATCTTCCGAATCAAACACCATGCCATCCTCGCTGAACGCCTGTGTCAGCGGAGATTCAAGGTCTCCCGCCAGGGGGCGGATCACGGCCTTGATGGGCAGTCCATACTGGCAGGCAAATTCAAAATCCCGCTGATCGTGGGCGGGTACGGCCATGACGGCCCCCTCGCCGTAACCCATCAGCACATAATTGGCGACCCACACGGGAAGGGGTGCGCGGGTCAGCGGATGCAGCACCTTGATGCCGGTATCCATGCCCTTCTTGGCCTGGATGGCAAGATCGGCTTCGGCAACCCCGCCCTGGCGGCATTCGTGAATGAAGGTCTGGAGGCCGGGGCGCGTTTGGGCAGCCTGTAGCGCCAGCGGATGTTCGGCGGCAATGGCCACATAGGTGACCCCATACAGGGTGTCGGCGCGCGTGGTGAAAACGGACAACTCCCCTCGGGCGTCGGCAAGGGGGAATCGCACCGAGGTCCCTTCGGAGCGTCCAATCCAGTTGCGTTGCATGGTTTTGACCTGCTCCGGCCAGCCGGGCAGGTGGTCCAGTTCGCGCAGCAATTCTTCGGCGTAGGCGGTGATGCGCAGGTAGTACATGGGGATTTCACGCTTTTCCACCAGCGCGCCGGAACGCCATCCCCGGCCTTCAATGACCTGTTCGTTGGCCAGGACGGTCTGGTCCACCGGATCCCAGTTGACGGTGCCGGTTTTCTGATACACCAGGCCTTTCCGGAACAGTCGGGTAAACAGCCACTGTTCCCAGCGATAATAATCCGGGCGACAGGTTGCGATTTCACGATCCCAGTCGATGGCCAGCCCCAGAGCCTTGAGCTGGCCTTTCATGGCGCTGATGTTTTGATAAGTCCATTCGGCGGGGGCCACCCTGTTTTGCATCGCGGCGTTTTCAGCGGGCAGGCCAAAAGCGTCCCAACCCATGGGCTGCAGCACGTTGAATCCCTTCATCCGATGACTGCGCGCCAACACATCGCCAATGGTGTAGTTGCGCACATGCCCCATGTGTAGTTTGCCGGAGGGATAGGGAAACATGGACAGGCAATAATACTTGGGCCGGGGTGCGTTTTCGCGGGCCTGGTAGACGCGCTGATCGGACCATTCTGCCTGGAGGATCTGTTCGATACCGCTGGGATTGTACTGGTCTTCCATGGAAAGATTATCGGGCAAAGGCAAAATTATACCCTGAGCCTGGGTCAAACCCGGACTGTGCTCTCGTATAATCCAACGTTCAGCTTCCGAGCGTTGACATGACTTCCCCACTTTTGACTGGCCTGAATGCCGAACAACGTGTTGCGGTCACGTTGCCGCGCCAATCCGCGCTTATCCTGGCGGGAGCGGGCAGCGGCAAGACCCGCGTGCTAACCACCCGTATGGCCTGGCTGATTCAGACGGGGCAGGTTGGCCCCCAGGGGCTTCTGGCAGTGACGTTCACCAACAAGGCGGCGCGTGAAATGCTGACCCGCCTGTCGGCGTTGCTGCCCATCAATACGCGAGGCATGTGGATTGGCACGTTTCATGGTCTGTGTAATCGCCTGTTGCGTGCCCATGCGCGCGAAGCCCGGCTACCGCAACTGTTTCAGATTCTGGACGCCCAGGATCAGCTGTCGGCCATCAAGCGTGTGATGAAGACCCTCAATATGGATGAAGAACGCCATCCGCCTCGCCAGGTGCAGCAGTTCATCAACAGCCACAAGGAAGAAGGACGGCGTCCGGCAACCATTGAACCTTTCGATGTGCATAGCCGGGTTCAACGGGATGCCTACATTGCCTACGAGGCCCAATGCCAGAAGGAAGGCGTTGTGGATTTTGCTGAACTGCTGTTGCGCAGCGTCGAGTTGCTGCAGAGTAACGATCTGATTCGCGAACATTACCGGAGCCGTTTCCCTTTTGTGTTGGTGGACGAATTCCAGGACACCAATCATCTCCAGTATGTCTGGCTCAAGCTTCTGGCCGGGCCCCAGAGTGCCGTATTTGCGGTGGGGGACGATGACCAGTCGATTTATGGGTTTCGTGGTGCGGATGTGGGCAATATGCGTGATTTCGAGCGCGACTACGGGCTCACCGAGGTCATCCGGCTGGAGCAGAATTACCGTTCCTTCGGCAACATTCTTGATGCGGCAAATGCGTTGATCCGCCACAACCTGAGCCGGTTGGGTAAAAATCTCTGGACCACTGCAGGGCCCGGCCAGCCCATTCGCGTGTTTGAAGCGGGCAGCGATGGGGACGAAGCCCGTTTTGTGGTGG
>JAGWPH010000167.1 GCA_028870615.1 Betaproteobacteria bacterium | reverse complement strand
CACCACAGGGCCGGGGCGGCCCCCCCTTAACAAACCCACAACGCCGGTATGGGCGACCTCCGTTTGGACTTCCAGCCCAAGGGTTTGCAGATGGCGGGCCACCAGGGCAGCAGTCCGAAATTCGCGATTGGACAGTTCGGGGTGGCGATGCAGGTCGCGCCGCCAATGAATCAACTGCTCGCGCAGTTGTTCGGTGTGCTGGTCGATGAGACCGCGCAACCTCTGGAGCGTGGATTCCATAAACGACAATTCCTGCAATCAATGACTCCCCCATTATAATCCACGTCATGACGACACGAATCGCACTGCTGGGAACCGGACTGATGGGCGCTCCCATGGCGCAACGCCTGCTTGCAGCCGGGTTTGTGCTGACAGTGTGGAACCGCACGGCGCAAAAAACGGATGCCCTGGTACAGCAGGGTGCGCACTTTGCCGCTTCGGCGAGAGAAGCGGTGCGGGATGCCGGAATCGTGATCAGCATGCTCGCTGATGGGCCGGCAGTGACCGAAATCCTGCTTGCGGGAGGGGTTGCCGAAGCGCTTGCGCAGGGAGCACTGTTTATTGATATGAGCTCGATTCCTCCGGAGACGGCACGCCATCATGCTGCGTTACTGGCGGCGCGCGGCATTGACGCGCTCGACGCTCCAGTCTCAGGCGGTGTTGTGGGAGCCGCAGCGGGAACCCTGGCCATCATGGTGGGGGGCGAGGCGGAAGCCTTTGCGCGCGCAACGTCGGTATTCCGGCCCCTGGGGCGTGCCACCCGCGTAGGGCCGGCCGGTTCGGGCGCCCTGGCCAAGCTGGCCAATCAGATGGTTGTGGGCATGACGATCGGTGCCGTGGCCGAGGCCCTGCTGCTGGCTGAAGCCGGGGGCGCCGACCCGGCTTCAGTTCGCGAAGCCATTCGCGGCGGGTTTGCCGAAAGCCGGGTGCTGGAGCACCACGGGGCGCGCATGCTGGCTCGCGATTTCACTCCGGGTGCGCGTGCTGCGACCCAGCTCAAGGATCTGGCTTCAGCGTTGCAGGCAGCGGAACAGGTGGGTCTGGATCTGCCGTTGACGCGCGAAGTTCACGATCTGTATCAGGCCTTCGTGCGCGAAGGGGGCGCTGATCTTGATCACAGTGCCTTATTGCTGGCCCTTGAACGGCGCAACAAATAGGGCGGCTCCTATTTTTTGTCCGCTATTTTTGCGGTTTTGCCGCGCCGTCCCAGGGCCGGCGGCGGCACCTTGAAGCGTGTGAACGTCTCGATGAGTTGCGATCCCTGTTCCAGCAGAAACCCCTTGAAGGCCTGGGCAACCGGAGGCAGATGTTTGTCTTTGCGATGGACCACATACCAGTTCATCATGGCCGGAAAATTTTCCACATCGAGGATCACCAGGTTGCCCACCTGCAACTCGAGATTGATGTTGTAGGCCGAGAGAAAGGCGATGCCCATCCCGGCCATCACGGCCTGCTTGATGGTCTCGGTGCTGCGAATCTCCAGTGCGATCCGGAACTTGCACAGCTCCTCGCCAAACACATCCTGCATGGAATTCCAGGTGTCTGATCCCAACTCGCGGGTGATGAAGGGATAATGCAGCAGTTCGCTGCGTGGAATTCGTACTTGCCGGGCCAGGGGATGGTCCGGACGGGCCACAATCACGTAGGGATGCGGCGCAAAAGGCTCGGCCACCACGTCCATGTTCAGGGGTGGGCGCGCCATGACGGCGAGATCCGTGAGATTTTCAGAGAGCTTTTGCAGCAGTTCCTGGCGGTTGTTGACATCAAGATGAAACTTGATGTCAGCATGGCGACGGTCGAATTCAGCCAGCAGATGGGGGAAGAAATAGTCCCCGGCACTGATGACCGAGACATTGAGCGTGCCTCCGGAAATGCCCTTGAGCAGTGCCATGGACTCTTCGGCTTCACTGAACTGGGAAATGATGGCGCGGCTGTGGCGCAACATTTCGCGCCCGGCGGGCGTCAGAAAGATGCGTTTGCCCAGTTGCTCAAACAGGGGCAGCCCGGCATGGTCCTCCAGCTGCTTGACCTGTGTGGATACGGCAGGTTGGGACAGGTGCAACTCCTCGGCTGCGCGGGAAAAGGAAAGGCGCCGGGCAACGGTTTCGAAAACCTTCAGCTGGCGGAGTGTGGCATGACGCATGGGCATCCACCCTGGAAACGGATGTCCGGTAATATAAACGATTACTGATGCTTAT
>JAGWPH010000166.1 GCA_028870615.1 Betaproteobacteria bacterium | reverse complement strand
GCACCAGCACACAAGTCGGCGACTTGAATCTGGGGATACTCTATGGAGTCACCTTGCTCCAGCGATAAGGCACGTAACGGGAACTTGAATTTCCGACGGTCGTAGCCCACCATCGTCAATGACTCACCGTCGCGTGCCATCATGCTATGAAAAACATCCTGTGAGGCTAAGACTGGCTTGGAACCATCGTGAATAACCCGAAATCGATCGGGTTTTCGTTTTCCCCATTCATTGATATGCTGGAAGAGCGCCGGAATCGCAGGATCAAGAGCTAACTGATCAATCCCATCAAACCACATGTTGAAAAGCTCTGGTTCGATGAACGGCCGTAGATCATTCTTGAAATCTTTGTTACTGGACGCATCTACCAAGGCACTACCTGCCTCGAAGAAAGCAACTGCATGAGCTTCAGTTCTGCTACGCATAAGATCGACGAAAGATTGAAGGAATCGGTCGGTCTTTTCTTCTCCGCAGAATGCCGGCATGCAGTAGTAGAGCATGTTCGACATGGCGATGTTTGCCCCTCGCCTGTATAGGTCTTCACCCATCTCGTGCATGAGTGTTTCGGCGATAAGGTCAACCATTTTGGTCACTACCATGTATCGCTTGTGGTAGACATCTACGGCAACACGGTTGATGTTCAAACGGGGGTCTGCGAAAAGGCCTATCAGTCGCCTAATTCCGTCCTGTGTCCTTTTCAGAGTCTTGAACTTTGGTTCAGCTCCCTGTGGTGACCGTACATGTTCAAGCAAGCTTATAGCTTCTGATTTTCCGAAGTCATTCGATCCCAGTACAAAGAGAGGCTGATCTTTATCGAGCAGCCTTTCACCAGAATTGCCTGATTCGTCGCAATAGATGATGGACATAGGTCTCAACCAGACTTGCGATAACGCTCTGACAGTTTGTCCATGGCACACTGAATGTGCTCACCGTTCTGGTGGGCGTAGCGCCCTACCATTATCAGCGTTTTGTGGCCAGAAATTCTTTTCACTGTAGGTAAGTCAACGCCAGCCTGCACCAAGTGGGTTATGGCGGTATGTCGCAGGGTATGGCGTACAACTTCGTCTGGGTTCAGCCCGGCAGCAATGACAACCCGACGAAAGGGTTTACGTATGTCCATCGCGTGGCCATCCTTAGCGGCGGGTGACGGAAACAGCCATGGTGTGCCTTTGGGTAACGCTGCCAAATAGCCTTCCATGAATTCCGCCAGATGCTGAGTGATCGGTTGCTCGCGTGCGCCTGCCTTGGCCTTGGGGATGTAGATGATGCGCCGTTGCAGTTCCACATGCTCGCGGCGAATGCTGAGGATTTCCATGCGTCGCATTGAGGTTTCCAGGCCGATAATGATGAACGGGTAAATCTGTGGGTTTTGGTCTTTCTTGGCGCACTCGATCAGGCGCTTGATCTGGTCAATAGTGAGGTAGGTGATCCGGCCCTGCGCTTCCGAGTAGCGCTTGATTTTCGCTGGACGGCGGTCAATCCAACCCCATTCAACAGCCACACCTGCAAGTGTCATTGCAGGGCAGACCCTGAGCGGCCTGTTCGGTACCGTGGGCGGTTTTGTGCCGGGAGACACCCAGGCTAATTCTACGACTGGAAACTTGGTGTGGTTTACCTTGGCAGGAGCGACCAGCCAACCCGGCCAATACCCCATTGATGGCACGGGGTTGGTCGCAATGAATTATGTTTTTGCACAGGCGGTGGGTAATGCTACTGCCCTGACCCTGAAGCCCGGGACTCCGCCACAGCAGGTTGTCAACGTGATCGCCCAGATTCAGTCGGTACTCAATTCGCAATTGTCAGTCCTCACGACGCAGGTGAATCAACCTTCCCTGCTTTTCGGGTCTTCCAGTAACGTGTCGAGCAGCGGAACCAGTCTGTCGACAGGGAATAACGCCAACCCGCCACTGGGTAGTTCGAACCTTTCCTCAACCAATAGCGCAGCCTCATCCTCTGACAGAGATTCCACGCATGTTGTCTTCAGCAGTCTTTTTGGCTCCAGGACCAATGCGAATCAACTGCAAATCGTCGCTGGAGGCATCAAGCTCCCGGACGATGTGGCCCTGAACAATGAGAACTTGAAGTAAATCCAATGCGGAATTCATCCCTGAAGCCCTGGCTTACGAGCCTCGTTGTGGCTGTTTCCCCCTTGATTGCGCAGGCTGCCGGCCCAACGCCAGGGGCTGGCTCGATCCTGCAACAGGTTCAACCACCCACTGTGCCAGCACCGCCCTCCAGCGAGCCGGTTCTGACCATCCAGCGCCAGACCAGTGAGACGGCGGCTGAAGGCATGTCATTTGCCGTCACGACCCTCATCATCACCGGCAACGAAAAGATCGACACGCAGACGTTGCACGCATTGGTGGCGGAAAGTGAAGGCAAAACTCTCACCCTCGTTCAACTGGATGCCCTGGCAGCCCGAATTACCCAATATTATCGCGACCATGGGTATCCACTGACACGGGCGATTATCCCGGCGCAAGAGATCCGAGGCGGCGTCGTGCGCATCGAAGTACTGGAAGCGCGTTACGGCAAGATTCTGCTCAACAACAGCGGTCCTGTGGATGAGAACCTACTCCACAAGACCCTGGCGCCCTTGCAGAGCGATACGATCGTCGAGCAGGCGGCAATGGACCGCACCTTGCTCTTGCTCTCGGATATCCCGGGGGTAGGGGTCAACGCCACCTTGAAGCCCGGCGACTCTGTCGGAACATCCGATCTCTTGGTGAATACGCTGCCCACTGCCTCGGTTACCGGCAACGCCACCGCAGACGATTATGGCAACCGCTATACTGGCAGAGCGCGCCTTGGAGCAGGGGTGACACTCAATAACCCCTTGTTGCAATATGGGGACACGCTCTACGTCAGCGGCCTCAGTTCTGGAAGGAACTTGAATTTTGGGCGCGCGGCCTACGAATCCTGGATCAATGGGGAGGGGACGCGCCTCGGGGGATCCTGGTCCGCATTGCATTACATTCTGGGGGGGCCGTTGGCTTCTCTTGAGGGCCATGGCAATGCCGATGTGGGCAGTTTATGGCTCAGGCATCCCTTGGTGCGCAGCCGGAACTTCAACTTGTATGGGCAAATCCAGTATGACCGGATGTGGTTGCAGGATCATCTCGATGTCAACGCCATCCTGACCGACCGGCACTTAAGCAACTGGATTGGCAGTTTCTCAGGAGATGTGCAGGATACGCTTCTGACCGGCGGGTTCAGTACCTGGAACCTCAGCTTGACCTCGGGGCAGGTAAACTTTGACAACAATGCCGCCGGGCTCGCTGATGCGGCATCGACGAAAACCCAGGGCGAATTCACGAAAGGAAACCTGACGCTGTCCAGGTTGCAGAATCTGGGCACCCAGAACGCGCTCTATCTGACCCTTTACGGGCAATGGGCTAACTCCAATCTGGATCCGTCACAGCAGATGGTGCTGGGTGCTCCTTACAGTGTGCGCGCCTACGACATGGGGGCGTTGTCGGCGGATGCCGGGGTTCAGGGCAGTGTCGAACTGCGTCATGCCCTGGGCGCGGCGCTCGATGGGGACTGGCAGGCCGTAGCTTTTGTGGACAGCGCCCATGCCTCCATTAACCGGAACACCTGGACTACCGGCGTCAACGATGTTGCTATGAGTGGAGCGGGGCTGGGGTTCAACTGGGTGGGACGAAATCAGTGGATCGCCAAGATGTCCGTTGCGACTCCCATCGGGTCCCGACCGGTGCTGGTGGGAACCACCGCTTCGACACATGCCTGGTTGGAAATTAGCCGGCTGTTTTAATTATTACTATCGTTATGCAATATCTGCTCCGGTAAGGAGATTCGCAAGAACACCGGAGGTGCAGCTTCGCACCACATCTCGCTGCCGACATGGATGGCAAGCGGTTGTCAGCGAGTGCGAAACGATACATCGCTGGCGAGCTAAAGCGTTTGGGCACCGAGGCACATGCCCAGATGCAGGGGGATGTGGAGATCAGGCTGGGTGGCGAAATAATTCTAGTACGTCGAACGGGGGAAATGCGTTACATCCATTCTGCGTTTTCGAGCACGATTCGTGCAAATGATCGCCAAACCGATGTTGCCACTCTGGGATTTTGCCCTGTCTCTGGTATCGTGAGAAACTGAGGGCCGTATCCACCATGCTGGCAGCAATCTGGATATCGTGTGGAAGAGATGAACAAAAACTTCAATGATCATTTCGGCTCTGTTGCCGCAGACTACGTCAAAAACCGTCCCACCTATCCTCCGGGGCTTTTTGATTGGCTTGCAGGTCAGTGCATGTCACATGACCTCGCCTGGGACTGCGGCACGGGTAACGGTCAGGCAGCAACTGCGCTTGCAAGGTATTTTGATCGGATCCTGGCTACCGACGCCAGCGCCGCACAAATCGCTCAAGCCGGTGGACATCCCAAAATCGAATACCGGGTGGCATCAGCGGAAAGTAGTGGCATCGATAACCAATGTGTGGATCTTGTCGTGATTGCTCAAGCGCTGCATTGGTTTGATCTTGATTGTTTCTATGCTGAAGTCACCCGTATACTCAAGCCCGGTGGATTGGTTGCCGCCTGGAGTTATGGTGTATTGAAGGTCGAAGGCGAAGAAGTCAATGCAATGATCCAACGTTTTTACCACGATGAGGTGGGGCCCTACTGGCCCCTGGAAAGACGGCATGTTGAAACAGGCTACCGTGATCTGTCTTTCCCTTTTATTCGTATCCCCGCACCATCGTTTGCCATGAGCGCCAGATGGACTTTGGAACAGCTGCTAGGGTATTTTCGCAGTTGGTCGGCCACTGCCCATCTCATCAAGGATAAAGGGTTTGATCCTGTCAGTAGTCTCGAACTTCGCCTTCGAGATCACTGGAGAGATGCCGACCAGCGCCGTATTGTCGAATGGCCACTGGCCATTCTGGCCGGCAGTACCATCCGCTAAATGCCCCTTCGGGGCGTGCGGCCTGGTAATAATGGCCATGACCAGACGTTCAAACAATTTCCAGATAGCAGACAGCAGAGTAGTCCTCAACTACTTGGTGTTATGAGAGCGACAACAGTGTTTTCAGGTATTGTCCATCAAGTCTGGAAGATGGGTTGGATGGCCTTCGCGGTGCAGCACCCGGCTCAAAGTCTCGGGTGCGATGTTGAGGTACAGAGCCAGTTCTTTTTTGGGTAGCAGGTTGGCCATTTCCGGATTCTTGTGCTGAAAGCGCTCCATCCGGCCGGCTGCATCGAGCAGATGCAGCGCGATGGTGTGTGCCATGATTTCGTTCATCAGGCGCATAACTTCGTATTCGAATTCGTACTTCAGCTTGGGATGGCGATTCATGAATTCGGCCCACAGCGTCATGGGGCACTTGGCCACGCGTACCCGGGTAACGGCACAAATACTGTAAGGTGCGCGGTTTTCCAGGCGCCAAGCGGCGTAACTGGTTTCAATCTGCGTTTCCCGCGCGAAACGCAGGGTCATCTCTTTGCCTTCCGGACCAGCCACCACCCGCTTCAGTACGCCTTCCAGAATGAAATACTGACCCATTTCTGAGGCACTCTCTCTGCATCAGCAGGACGTCGCCCCTCTTGACTTCGGCGATGGTCAGATGGTTTTCCAGTTCAGTCAGTTCCTGTTCCGTCAGGCAGCGCAGCACGACATTACTGTGCACTAACCCGCGCAGCATCAAGCGTAGCGGGTGCTGCAAAAATGGCGTTTCCAGAAAGTTGCTGCTAATGGAACACATGACGCATCACCTCTATGGTCCGCGGTTCAGTACTGGTTGCCCGGACGGATCAGGGACAGTCCGGCCTTGGCGTCGTCGATTGACTGGCCCAGCAGCGATGTGAGGGCATAGACGGCCTTGAGACGTGGCGTGGGAATGCCGACGATGGTACCCAACTCGATCACGGCGCCGATCAGGGCATTCACTTCCAGCCCCCGCCCCGCTTCCACGTCTTGCAGCATGGACGTTTTGTGGCGCCCGACTTTTTCGGCACCAGCAAAGCAGGGTTACTAACTTCTCAGGCAATCAAAGTGCCAATTTTATAGTTCTGGGCAATCTTGCCATTTACTGTTCATTGGAGCGTGGTTCTCCAACGTGCCTGAGTAACGCGTCAATTTCCGCTTCCGCGGCCAGCCAGTCCTCCACTGAATCGCCGCCGTCAAAATCGCGATGTTCCGCCCGGTAATATGCGGCAACGGCGATCATTTCTTCTCGGTTGATCCCTTTGCCCTGATTTTTCTGTGTAATACCTGAATTTCCCTGGTTGCTTGTCTCGTTCGGCTGCGCAGAAATTTGCATAATGAGATTCTCCCTGGAGTGGATCGTCAGAAACGCAACCCCAGGTTGTCACGCCTAATGTTTACAATGATTGTAATAATTGTAATAACTGTTTTCCAGTAGCTTGACCACTGCATACAGGGCACGATTGACGGGTGTGGCGATACCCAGCGCTTCGCCCTTGCAAAGCACATAGCCGTTCAGATGGTCGATTTCGCTGGGCTTGCAGTGCGCCAAGTCCTGAGCAGTTGACGAGAGCTGGGTAGGCATCGTACGCGCAATGCGCTGCACGGCTTCCCACGTGTCCCCAGGAACGGTTGCGCCTTCACCCTGTGCAACGGCAAGGCACTCCTGCACCACATCGCGCATCAGATCCTCTACGCCTTCACCCCGCACGAGGCGACCATAGGGCAGCTGCGTGATCGCTGACAAGGCGTTATAGGCACAATTGAGAATCAGCTTGACCCAAAGTGCTCCCGGCATATTGCCGGAAATCTGTATCGGTACCGCGGCTTCGGAAAACAGCTTTTCCAGCTTGTGGCTGACGGCCGATGACCCGATAATCAGTTCCCCTCGTCCATGATGCTTGACATGCCCTGGCCCAGCCATTTCGGCGGCGACATAGACTACCGCCGGGGCGACCTCGCACCCGAGCAGTGCTCGCAGCCGTTCAGCGTTATCAACACCGTTCTGCAAACTCAGCACGAACGCGTCGGGCTCAAGGTATGGAGCCATGCTTGCTGCTGCGCTCTCGGTATCGGTTGACTTGACGCAGAAGAGTACGAGCTTCGCACCCCGCACGCCGCTGGCTTCGGTGCTGGCCTGTATCGGCACGTAGGTTTGGAACGACTGTGTATCCATGAACAGGCCGTCGCGACGCACCGCTTCCACATGCTGCGGCCGTCCGATCAAAACCACTGCATGGCCTGCCCGAGCTAACATCCCGCCATAGTAGCAGCCTACTGCGCCAGCACCCATCACCGCAATTATCATGCCGCTCGCTCCAGATCTATTTGATCGGCTTACGTAAAATGTGACCACTCTTAGAATTGGTCTTTGATTCTTCGGCAACTATTTACATGGATGTCCGCTTTTTAGGGTGGGAGCGAACTTCTGCCGCTACCGCCCTGTCGCAACCCGATCCAAGCCTACCAGTAAATCTTTTTCGATACAGTCACCGCCAACAACGCTGAATTCAAACATTGCTCACTTGGCACGAGCTTTACCGCGTTATAGTGTATTCATGCATCTGTGTCCCAGCGGCCCACCGACCGAGTAGACTGGTCGATGATTTGTGTTGGTTTGAATGGAAACCCTGGCGGTGCAGCATCACGAGATCGCGTCGGCCGGAATTTGCATGGATCGGGCTAAATCACGTTAGCGCTTCGACAAGACACACTGTCCCATAATGCGCTGGCGCTTGGTCCCGTCCAATGGGGGGAGCCTCCCGCTCATTCCTGCTCTAGGCTCCACCCCATGAGGAGAGAAACCGTGATTCTGATAACGAACGCGCCAGATGCGCTGCCCACCCTTGCCGAAATGCTCGCAGCGCCCTCCGGTGACTATATGTCTGCACGACAACTGGCATTCTTCCGCGCGCGCCTCTGCCAGGAACGCGATGCGCTGCTCGCTGCTGCCAGCGACACCACGCGACATCTTCAGGAATTCGTGACCACTCCCGACCCCGCCGACCGCGCCTCTCTCGAAGAGGATCATACGCTTGAGTTGCGGGTGCGCGATCGGGAACGCAAGCTGTTGCACAAAATCGACGAAGCCCTTGCACGAATCGAAAACGGTCGCTACGGCTGGTGTGCGGAGACCGGAGAGCCGATTGGCATCGAACGGCTGCTTGCCCGACCAACCGCGACTTGCAGCGTGGAAGTCCAGGAGCATCATGAGGCTTTGAGAAAGCGGCGTGGCGGATAACCAGCGGGGTTTCCGTGACTCGCGACGGATACCCCCAACTCTTCATGGTTTGGCCGTTGCCATTCAGCGTCGGGCATCAGCAACAAGGTCAGCGTGTAGTCATACTGCCCCGCGACCTTTGTCATCTCGGTCAGCGGCATGGTTAATGGCTCGCGAGAAAACCAGACCTGGGCCCGGATTGACTGCAATTGGCTGTTGGCTTGGTTGTTGTCGCTGTGGGCCAGCGCGGCTCGTGGCAATTCAATGGTGCGCCTGCGGGTCGCGAAGAAGGCGCCAGACTTGAACGCCGCCTGATTCGCTTTGGCCCACAACATGTGATCGTCACGACTAGCTACGAGCGTCGGGGGAGACAAAGATGGCTAAGTCGGAATTCGTTTATGTGATTGCCTAGCTCGCGATGAATCCTCATAGCTCCCGCTGTTCCCGCCAACCCAGCGGCACCTCGGCCTATCGGCCACGAACTGCGTGCAGGTTCAAATGCCGTGGCTGTCGACCATCGAGGATCGCCCGAATGATGTCCTGTGCCAGTTGGGTCATGCGCAGCACCTCGCACACCCACCCCGTTTTCGGCTACCCGGAACGCTCAGGTCAAGGACTTTTTACAGCATCCGACAATATACCGTAAGTGGTATATAATTGCCTCAATGAAACCCGTTGTCTCCCAGGAAAAGCCGCTCCATTGGGTCGGGTCGGCTAGGAAAGACTTGCTGGCCTTTCCCGGCGAGGCGGTGGGCGACTTCGGTTATGCGCTGGGCGTGGTGCAGCTGGGTGGCATACCGCCATCGGCCAAGCCCTGGAAGGGCGAAGGGCCGGGCGTGTTCGAGATTGTCGAGGATCATCGCGGCGACACTTACCGCGTGGCCTACATGGTGCGATTTGTGAAAGCGGTTTATGTGCTGCACTGCTTTCAGAAGAAATCCCCGTCCGGCATCCGCACGGCCAGGAACGATGTGGATTTGGTACGCGAGCGCCTAAAAAGGGCACAAACAGACTATGAGGTACGCTATGGCAAAGACAATTGAAACGGTGGACGCGGGCACTGGCGATGTATTCCGCGATCTGGGTTATGCCGATGCGGCGGAACGCAAGCTGCGGGTGCAACTCGCCATGCGGGTAAACGAGATCATCAAGAACAAACGCATGACCCAAGTGGCAGCCGCAGCGCTGTTCGGCATCCCCCAGCCCCATGTCTCGGAACTCAAGCATTACAAGCTGAACCGTTTCTCCTCGGAACGACTGCTGCACTTCATGACGCAACTCGACCGCGATGTCGAAATCGTCATTCGCCCGCGCGACGCCGCCCACCCCGTGGGACAGCTATCGGTGCTGTTCGCGGTTTGAATCCAGGAACACCGTTTGACTGTCGAGCAGATGCACGCAGCGGGCGCCAAGTGCATGCAAAAACAGGCAAGATTTCTGGCGGTAATGTTTTGATTCCACAGCGTTCCGCATTAACCTGCACATTTCCGCAATCGCAATACAGACGTGGTTTGAACCCGGTGGTGACTACATCACCAATATTCAAGGCCGACTGTTCTCAGTCGGTCTTTCCATAAGCCGTCTGTCGAGCTTCAACTCTGAAGCTGATATTTACCAAATTACGAAAAAATAATGTCCACTCCATTTTAATAGGCAGTGTAATTGGTTCTCTGAAATCTATAACCTTTCTGGCTGTCAGGGAAAGAGAGTGGATACCTTATACTGATACTTTTACCTTGCCTTACAACAAAGAAAATAATGGCCGATATCCAGACGATGCTTTCCAGAACATTCAATAATTTTTTCGAGTCGGAAAAGTCTAGTGGCATTTTCCTGATTGTTTGTACGTCTGTGTCGCTTGCTATTGCCAATTCATTCATCGGGCCCGACTATCTGGAGCTCTGGAGTAGCAATGTTGCTGGCTTGAGTGTAGAACATTGGATTAACGATGCGCTAATGGCGGTTTTTTTCCTGTTTGTCGGCCTGGAGTTGGAGCGCGAACTATACAGCGGCGAACTTTCCAACTTCAAAAATGCACTGTTGCCTATTGTCGCTGCAATCGGTGGCATTGGTGTCCCAGCATGGATTCACCTCAAGTTGAATGCCGGGACCCTAACACAGGCTGGAACCGGCATACCGATGGCAACAGACATCGCTTTTGCGCTTGGCGTGCTGGCATTACTTGGCAGTCGGGTACCTGCATCTCTCAAGATCTTCTTGACCGCGTTGGCAGTGATGGACGACCTTGGCGCAATTATCGTGATTGCCTTGTTTTATACTGCGCAATTAGCTTTGGCCTATTTATTGGGTGCGCTGGTCGTATTCGCCTTGCTCGTCCTGCTCAATCGCACATTCAAGGTGATGTCGTTGTTTCCCTACCTGTTGGGCGGCGCTCTGATGTGGTTTTTAATGTTCAGGTCCGGTGTTCATGCCACTATTGCAGGTGTACTGCTTGCATTCGCCATTCCATTTTCTGCCAAGGCTGAGGACGAGGAGTCCCCTTCGCACCGTCTGGAACACTTCCTGCACAAACCGGTCGCGTTCGTCATCCTTCCGATATTTGCTTTGGCCAACACCGGGATTGTGATTGGCTCAGAATGGCAAGAGGATCTGTCGAGTACCAATAGTTGGGGCATCATCGCTGGCTTGGTAATGGGCAAACCGATCGGCATTACCCTGGCGAGCTTCCTTGCTGTAGCTATTGGCGTCTGTCGACTTCCGTCTGACCTGAGGTGGCCTCATATCTTCGGAGCGGGCCTTCTGGGCGGTATTGGCTTTACGATGTCCATCTTCATCACCAATCTAGCATTTACCGGCAACGCGGAAGTTATCAATGCCTCAAAAATGGCAATCCTACTGGCATCTTTTGTTGCAGGAACACTCGGCTTTCTTTGGCTGAGACTTTTCAGCCGAAGTTGGCTGCTGAAGCAGAACTAAACTAATGACGATTTTTATATGGCCGCTATCGTGAAAGCCGACTGACTGCCAAGGGCTTTTTAGCTATTCGTAACAGGCAACTGGGCACAACTGAGACAGTCGGCACCCGTCGAATAACGCCACCGTCCGCATCGGCTACGGTGGGACGAACCCCAAAAGACCCCGCTGTTCCTCCCAGTCCACTGGCACTACAGTCTGCCGCCCACACACCGCATGCAGATTGAGATTGTGTGGTTGGCGACCTCGCTGGAATCCAGCAGCCGCTGCCAGTAGAATGCTTTACCCAGGGTTCGGATCAGGGGCAGATCGAACGACGATTTGATCTTGATGTTTGTGGCTCCCGGTGGTGGCACCAACACCTTGCTATAGTGGCGGCGCTTGATCGCCAAAGGCACAAAGGTCACGGATCGCCCGCCTGCTTCAAACTGGCGGGGTTCGCTAGCCAAACCGATTTCCACTTTGGCGCATGGCCACCAGTACCGTGGGCTCGTCCAGTTCCTCGCAGTCTCCCATGGCCATGCTGGCCTGCCAGACGCCGATGATCATCTCCGGCTCCTGTAGGATTCGATGCACCTGCGCCACCTCCGGTTCGTTGACCACCAGCTTGCGCTCCCTGACATCGTAGCCCAAGGGCGGCATGCCCCCCCATCCACATCCTCTTGGCCTTGCTGGCCGCCGGCTTGTCGCGGGTCCGTTCTCCGGTGACCTCACGCTCGAATTGGGCGAAGGACAGCAGGATATTGAGCGTCAGGCGCCCCATGCTGGTGGTGGTGTTGAATTGCCGGGTCACGGACACGAAGGTCATACCGTGGGCATCAAACAGATCGACGATCTTGGCAAAATTAGACAACGAACGGGACAGGCAGTCGATCTTGTAGACCACCACCACATCGATGGGGTCATCCTATTACAGCCTCGGCCGCAAGTTGCCCAATATCTCACCGCTCTATTTTTCTCAAATTTCATAACTTGATACATTCCCCACACTGAAAGTTACAAGTTCAGTGTCAAAATAGCCGCTCCGATTCATTCGTAATACCATGCAGGATCACGCTGCCTGTCTGCAAATATAGCGCACCTGGGGGGAGCAGCCATGTTACCGCAAGATCACAAATCAGAACGCTTTGTCAGTGCACTCACCAAAAGCACGGTGGCTCTGATTCTTGCAGGGGGGCGTGGCACACGTCTGAAAGATCTGACCCAGTGGCGCGCCAAACCCGCGCTGCCGTTTGGCGGCAAATTCCGCATCATCGATTTCCCACTTTCCAATTGCATCAATTCAGGGATACGACGCGTCGGTGTGCTCACCCAGTACAAGGCACACAGCCTTATCCAGCATATCCAACGGGGCTGGAGCTTCATGCATGGCGAGTTCAATGAGTTTGTCGAAGTGTTGCCGGCGCAACAGCGCATCGAAGAACAATGGTACAAGGGAACGGCGGATGCAGTGTTCCAGAACATCGATATACTGCGGTCCCACAATCCGGAGTTTGTCATCATCCTGGCGGGCGATCACATTTACAAGATGGATTACGGCAAGATGCTGGCCGGACATGTTCGCTGCCAGGCGGATATGAGCATTGCCTGTCTCACTGTGCCCTTGGCCGATGCCACGGCATTTGGCGTGATGTCTGTCAATTCCACTAACCGCGTGGTGGGTTTCCAGGAAAAACTGAAAGAGCCAACGCCGATGCCGAGCCATCCCGACAAGGCCTTGGCCAGCATGGGAATTTATGTGTTCAATACCCATTTCCTGTATGAACAACTGCTACGCGATGCTCATGATCAGCACTCTTCCCATGATTTTGGCCACGACATCATTCCTTACCTGATTTCCAACTATCGCGTCTACGCCCACCACTTCGATGACAGCTGTGTCGGCAATGACGGCACCACATGTTATTGGCGAGATGTAGGCACCATCGATGCCTACTGGGATGCCAACATGGAAATGACCAAAGTGACGCCAGAGTTGAATCAGTATGACAAGGTCTGGCCCATCTGGACTTACCAGGAGCAGTGGCCTCCTGCCAAGTTCGTGTTCGATGATGAATGCCGGCGGGGTAGTGCGGTTGACTCAATCATTTCTGATGGGGTTATTGTCAGTGGCGCTTCGGTTTGCCGCTCTGTCCTTTTTTTTGATGTGCATGTCAATAGCTACAGCACCGTGGAGGACAGTGTCATTTTTCCCAATGTCAGGATTGGGGAAAGGGTTTTCCTGAAGCGCGTCATCGTGGACAGGGGGTGCGTCATTCCAGACGGCATGGAAGTGGGGCTTAATCCTGATAATGACCGCAAACGCTTCCATGTATCGGAGAAGAGTGGCGTTACCCTGATTACACCTGACATGCTTGGACAGAGCCGCTACCCAACCTGAATTTTTGAACTGCGATCATTTTTAGTGTGTGGCTGTCATCAATCCACCAGTACACATAACGGACCTGCACCCGTCCGGGTCATCAGTAGTCTGATGCTGAACACACAAAAAACTGGTAGCATAAGTGCCACCTCTTGGTAGACAAAAAACTGCGGTGACCTCGCCGTTTTTACTTACCCATACCCACAAAGGCTCCTGGATTTAGAGAATGCGACTTTCCCTTCGCTTCATCATACCGTTGCTCATCGTATTGGCCATCTTCGCTTATGGTTTGATGCCTTTCGTAGACAAACTCATGCTGAACTGGTCATTGCGAGATATGGACAGCCGGTCATCCATTATTGTCAGCAGCATACAAGAATCCATCCATGATCAGCTGATAACTGATTCAAAGAGCAAAATGGTGGCCTTCTTCACGCGCATTACACAAGATGAACGCCTGCATGCGTTGGGTTATTGCAGTTCAAAAACGTCGGCGATGATTGCCACGTTGACGATGCCAAAGTCGATCAGTTGCAGTAATTTGGAAGATTATTCTGACGCGGAAGTAGTCCGTACTGTACCCGGAAAGTATAGCTCGTTTCATGTTGCCGTCAGGCCATTGCCTACCGATATAAATCCCGACGGTCGCTTGATTCTGGTACATGATCTAAGTTTCAATGAACGACGTTCAGAACAAACCAAGCGCTATATTTTTTATTTTTTTACTGGTCTGGCGTTTGCTGTTTCGCTGATTACGGTAGCCATCGCACAACTGAGTTGGCGCGGCTGGATACAGGGAACTCGCGCGCTCATGCGTGGTGAAGGTTTGTTTCGCGAGCCCGGCACTTCAGGGCATTCATCCGAACTTCGTCCCATTGCCCGGGATCTTAAGCGGTTGATTCAAGATCTTGAGTCTGAGCATCGCACTCGAGACGAATCGCAAATAACCTGGAATGCCGAAACCCTGCGCACAATACTTTTTGGCGAACTTCGCGATGACGACATCATTGTCGTCTCAAATCGCGAACCCTATGTTCATGAAATGCACGGAGGACGCATCGAAGTCCGGCGCCCGGCCAGTGGGCTTGTGACCGCACTGGAACCGATCATGCGCGCTTGTTCCGGTACATGGATCGCGCATGGTAGCGGTTCGGCTGATCGTGAAACTGTTGACAATGATGGCTGTGTGGCCGTCCCACCCGAAAAGCCGGCATACCGGCTTTATCGACTTTGGCTCACCAGTGAGGAGGAAAAAGGCTATTACGACGGGTTTTCCAATGAGGGGATTTGGCCTTTATGTCACATTGCCCATGTCCGCCCTACTTTTCGTACCAGCGATTGGGATTCCTATGTGGCCGTCAATCGTAAGTTTGCGCAGGCTATCGTTCAACAGTCCAAAATCAAGGATCCAATCGTTCTAGTACAGGATTACCACCTCTCACTGGTACCGCGAATGGTCCGTGAGAAGTTGCCCAACGCCACCATTATTACTTTTT
Organism: Betaproteobacteria bacterium; assembly: GCA_028870615.1. Classification (GTDB taxonomy): domain Bacteria; phylum Pseudomonadota; class Gammaproteobacteria; order Burkholderiales; family Ferrovaceae; genus JAJZRV01. The sequence continues at coordinate 474 of JAGWPH010000166.1, read as the reverse complement.
GGCATATCCCGTGGCCAAACCCTGAATCCTTCGCAATTTGTCCATGGCGTGAGGAAATTATCACTGGCCTACTGGGCAGCAACATACTCGGCTTTCACACCCAGTTTCACTGCAATAACTTCGTAGAAACCATAGAACGCTTTGTGGAAGCCCGCGTGGATCGTGAATCGTTCTCCGTAACTCTTGGTGGAAAACAAACGGCCGTGCATCGTTACCCCATTTCGATCGACTGGCCACCTGCGCAAGAACTAATGCAAAAGCCGGCTGAAATCTGCCGCGCGGAAGTCAGAGCAAACAACAACCTCCCAACCGACCAACTGATTGGCATCGGCGTTGATCGGCTTGACTACACAAAAGGTATTATCGAACGCTTCAATGCAGTTGAACGACTTTTTGAACTGAAGCCGGAATGGGTTGGACGTTTTACGTTCATCCAGATCGCGGCACCAACCCGCTCATCGATTCACGAGTATC
>JAGWPH010000165.1 GCA_028870615.1 Betaproteobacteria bacterium | reverse complement strand
CAGGGTGTTTTCCAGTTTTTGTGCAGAATTGCATAACGCGGGTGAAGGGTGCCATCGCGCCCTTTTGCATACATGGTGCGAGTGAATTGCAGGATCGAGGTTTCCAAGGTGCCGATCGAGCTCAGCATGACGGCAATGATGGCCATGTAGCTCCAGGGTGCTGGAAATATTTTTTGGGCGATGGCAAAGACCACATTGGTTCCTGCCCCCAGGACTTCATTGTCGGTGAGGGTGAGTAAGGTGACGACGGCGAATAGGATGAACAGCAACATGACAATAATCATCGACACAATGGCACCGCGCCCCGATGTATGCGCCGCATTTCTGGTTTCTTCGTTGAGGTTGAGGGTGACATCCCATCCCCAGAAGAAAAACAATGCCGTGAGTGCACCAGTGGCAAAGCTTTGAACAGTGAATTCCGAAAGGGAAAACCACTGCCACGAAAACGGATGCGCTGGTTGCATGGCAAAGCGGAAGAGGGCCATGACCACAATGATGACCAGCACGCCAATCTCGATGCCGGTCATGACAAACTGAGTATAGCTCGTGGGCTTGATGCCCCTGACCAGGACAGCGCCCACCGCAAGCAACCAGCCGGCCGCCACAAAAGTCACGCTGGCCGGATCGTTAGCTGCAGAAGGGTTAATCAGGATCAGCGTCGCGGTAGCCGCGGGAATTGTTCCTGTCACCATGAAGACAGCCGAGGCTACAAGGAGCGACCAGCCCGCGAAGAAGCCCAGCAGCGGGTGAAAAATTTCACCGACCCAGGCGTAGGAGGCGCCGGCGTTGGTGATGACACGGTTCAACTGCATGAACGACAGCGCTACGCCAAACATGATGAGGCCGCAGTAGAGCAGGCTGCTGGCCGACAATACGCCAACAGTCGCGATCAGGGTGGCAGTGGTTGCAGCAATGCTGAAGGCCGGGGCGGTGCCGGCAACCCCCATCACCACCGACTCTGCCAATCCGAGGGCACCACCTTCGAGCGTTGTCTGATTCCTGGATTCAATTGTCACGAACAAAGTGGGGACATATCCCAAAGGGGAGAAGCTCCCAGTTTATCAATTTCTTTTCTATTTCCCCTTTAGCATTTAATGCATCATGCGTGGCCCTTGTCCTGGAGCGTGTTCACGCTGTGCTAAAATCCCCGCTCTCGCAAGATAAGGAATGTTCTGTGATCACGATCCGATTGCCCGATGGTTCGGAGCGCACCTTTCCCGCACCCCTCACGGTTGCTGAGGTTGCTGCCAGTATTGGTAGTGGGCTCGCACGCGCGGCTCTGGCCGGAAAGGTCAATGGACGCTTGGTAGACACATCTGCTGCCATTACCGAAGATGCCAATGTCGCCATCGTGACCGACCGGGATCCCGAAGGGATTGAAATCCTGCGCCATTCCAGCGCGCACTTGCTGGCACACGCCGTCAAGGAACTCTATCCCGATGCCCAGGTCACGATCGGACCGGTCATCGAAAATGGTTTTTACTACGATTTTTCTTACAAGCGACCCTTTACCCCGGAAGACCTCACGGCTATTGAAAAGCGCATGACCGAAATTGCCAGGCGCGATCTTCCAGTGCACCGTGAGTTGATGCCTCGCGATGAAGCCGTGGCGTATTTCAGGAGCATTGGCGAAGCCTATAAGGCAGAGATTATTGCCAGTATTCCACTCGACCAGGATATCTCGCTCTATCGACAGGACAATTTTATCGACTTGTGCCGCGGCCCCCACGTGCCATCCACAGGCAAACTCAAAGTGTTCAAGTTGATGCGAGTGGCGGGGGCTTATTGGCGCGGTGATTCTAGCAATGAGATGCTTACCCGGATTTACGGAACGGCCTGGGCCAAAAAGGAAGACCAGGATGCCTACCTGATTCGTCTGGAGGAAGCTGAAAAGCGCGACCACCGCCGTCTGGGCAAGCAGCTCGATCTGTTTCATTTGCAGGACGAAGCTCCGGGGATGATCTTCTGGCATCCAAAAGGCTGGGCCCTGTGGCAGGAAATCGAGCAATACATGCGGAGCGTTTACCGTGACAACGGTTACCAGGAAGTGCGTTGTCCCCAAATTCTCGACCGTACGCTGTGGGAAAAATCAGGCCATTGGGCCAATTTTCACAAGAGCATGTTTACCACCGAGTCTGAATCGCGCGACTTTGCCATCAAGCCAATGAACTGTCCGGGACACGTCCAAATATTCAACCAGGGGATTAAGAGTTATCGCGATCTACCTGTTAGATATGGAGAATTCGGATCATGCCATCGTAATGAACCTTCTGGTGCCTTGCACGGGGTGATGCGGGTGCGCAGCTTTACGCAGGATGATGGGCACATCTTCTGCACCGAAGCCCAGATCCAGTCTGAAGTGGCAGATTTTATCCAATTGTTGCGTCGGGTCTACCGGGATTTCGGTTTCATGGATATCCAGTACAAACTGGCTACCCGCCCAGAGCAGCGCGTGGGTTCTGATGACATCTGGAACAAGTCAGAAGCGGCCCTGCGTTTTGCCCTTGAACAAGCCGGCGTGGCTTTTGAGACTTTACCTGGGGAGGGAGCGTTTTATGGCCCCAAGATCGAGTTTCACTTGCGAGACAGCATCGGGCGCACTTGGCAATGTGGCACGATTCAAGCCGACTTTTCCATGCCGGAGCGCCTTGAGGCAAGTTACGTGGCGGAAGACAATACGCGCCAGACGCCAGTCATGCTACATCGAGCCATTCTGGGTTCACTTGAACGCTTCATCGGCATCCTCATCGAACACTATGCCGGGGCTCTGCCATTGTGGCTGTCACCGATCCAGACAGTCGTGATGAATATCTCAGAGGGTCAGGCTGAATATACCGCCACTGTGGTAAAAACCCTGAAAGATCAAGGGGTCCGAGTGGAGTCTGACTTGCGGAATGAAAAAATAAACTATAAAATACGAGAGCATAGTCTTCAAAAGCTTCCTTTTCAGTTGATTATTGGTGATAAAGAGGCTCAGTCGCAGCAGGTGGCGGTCAGAAGTCGTGGAGGTGAAGATCTTGGGCAAATGACCCTCGAAACTTTTATCTCCCGTCTCAACGTTGAAGTGGCGGCCCGATCGGGCGTTACTGAATAACCGCAGGAGGATGCAGCCGGCCCGGTGATCGCGGGCTTGGGGTGCATGTTTGATTTTAATTGGCAGGAGGTTGTTACTATCGCTCAATCGAAGGAAGTCCGAATCAACGGAGAAATTACAGTATCCGAAGTCCGTCTGGTCGGGGTGGAAAGTGAACAGTTAGGTATCGTAAAGCTGTCCGAAGCCCTGCGTATGGCAGAGGAGGCTGAAGTGGATCTGGTGGAAATCGCTCCCATGGCAGTTCCTCCGGTT
>JAGWPH010000164.1 GCA_028870615.1 Betaproteobacteria bacterium | reverse complement strand
TGTCGGCCAACAGCAGGGCGAGTTCGCTGCTGATGTATTTCTTGCCTCCGGCTACCTGCCGAACGGCAGTGACGAGTTGGGTCAACGCACCGTGTTTGTTGAGATAGCCTGCCGCACCGGCTTTGAGGGAGCGTACTGCGTACTGCTCCTCCGGGTACATGGTAAGAATCAGGACATGCAGATCGGGACGAAGGTTTTTGAGTTGCTTTAACACATCGATGCCATGCTCTTCCGGCAAGCTGATATCGAGAACAACCACGTCGTAATTGTTTTCCCGAACCAACTGGAATGCTTCTGCACCATTTTCAGCTTCACCAGTGACACGCATATCCGGTGTTTCTTGGAGCAGTTGATTGATGCTCTTTCGAATGATGGGATGGTCATCTACCACCAGTACACTAATCATTGCCTGCTGCGATCCTTCGGTTAGAGGTGAAGGTTCGGGGCTGCCTTCCGAACCGGTCGATTGTATCGGACAAGGAAGGTTCTGACTACACTTCTAAAACGCATAACTGACGCTGGCACCCAAAAGTCCGGTACGGTCATGAGTCGTGCTCTGGTGTCGCGCTAATTTTATGGATGGCGAGATCTGCACCGAGGTATTCAGATTCCTGGTCCAGGCGGATGCCCATCAACGTCTTGATTGTGCCGTAGATGACAAACCCTCCTGCCAACGCGATGCTGATACCCAGCAAGGTACCTGCGATCTGGCTGGTCAGCGTGACGCCCCCCAACCCGCCCAGCGCCGTGGAGCCAAAGATGCCTGCGGCGATACCACCCCAGGCGCCGCACAATCCATGGAGCGGCCACACTCCCAGTACGTCGTCGATTTTCCATCGATTTTGCACCAGGGTAAACATTTTGACGAACAGCACCCCGGCAACGCTCCCTACCACCAGGGAACCCAGGGGGTGCATGATGTCCGACCCTGCACAGACTGCCACCAGGCCGGCCAGCGGGCCATTGTAGACAAACCCCGGATCGTTTTTACCCACGGCCCAGGCGGCGATGGTCCCGCCTACCATGGCCATGAGGGAATTGATTGCTACGAGTCCGTTGATCTTGTCAATGGTTTGCGCGCTCATCACATTGAAACCAAACCAGCCCACGGCCAGAATCCAGGCCCCCAGGGCGAGAAACGGGATGTTGGAAGGGGGGTGGGCTGAGACCGAACCATCCTTGCCGTAACGCCCATACCGGGCTCCCAGCAACAGCACTGCAGGCAGGGCAATCCACCCGCCAAGTGCGTGCACCACCACCGAACCGGCAAAATCATGAAATGCCGCACCCGTTTGTGCGGCAAGCCAGGTCTGTATGCCGAACCGGTCGTTCCAGGCAATGCCTTCAAACAGGGGATAGATCAATGCCACCAGAAAGAAGGAGGCAATTAATTGAGGTTCGAATCTGGCGCGTTCCGCGATCCCTCCGGAAACGATAGCAGGAACAGCCGCAGCAAATGTCAGCAGAAAAAAGAATTTAACCAGTTCAAAACCGCTTTTGGCCGCCAGGGATTCTGCGCTGGAAAAAAACTGGGTGCCGTAGGCCACCGTATATCCAATGAAAAAATAGGCAATCGTGGAAATGGCAAAATCCATCAGGATCTTGACCAATGCGTTCACCTGGTTTTTGCGACGCACGGTGCCGAGCTCCAGAAATGCAAAACCGGCATGCATGGCAAAGACCAAAATGGCCCCCATCAGAATAAATAAAGTGTCACTTCCCGACTTTAACGTTTCCATGATTCAAAGGCTCCTTGGATAGGCCATGCGAAAGAAGCCGTTAACATAATGCAAAACGGGGGAAATGCACAGATTCAGTGCAAAAAAATTGCATCAGAATAGTGCGGATTGGTCCAAAAAGACCTCAGTGACGAGCAGGCTGCGGCCGCGCCGATAAAAAATGGAGCGCCTGGCCGAAAAACGGGAGGAATGGGATTGACTGATTTTGGGGTCAGACTTCATCCGCCGGTGCAGGGGATGTTGCGCTGCGAGTCTTTT
>JAGWPH010000018.1 GCA_028870615.1 Betaproteobacteria bacterium | reverse complement strand
CGCCTCCGGTACAGGATTCGGCCGTCACAAGTTGCAGGCGCTCCCGTTTCAGGGCGTCGCCCACGCGCCGGGCCAGGGTTGTTTCCCCTTCAGACATGGAACACGCCGCGCAAATGCCACAACGCCAGCATGGCGTATCCGGCAGCCAGCAGATCATCCAGCATGATGCCGAATCCACCTTTGATGTGCCGGTCTACCCAACCGATGGGAAACGGCTTCCAGATGTCGAACAGGCGAAACAGGACGAAGGCTCCGATCAAGCCCAGCAGGGAATGCGGCGCCACCAGCAACACCAGCGCAAAGGCCACGATCTCGTCCCACACAATGGCCCCCGGGTCGCCTCCGCCCAGGGCAGGCGCCGTACATTCGCAAACCCATACCCCAAGCGCAAACAGCGCGGACAAGAGCAACAACTGCATCCAGAGCGGGCCGAAAGAAATCAACCAGAACAGGGGAAAGCCCAGCAGGGTCCCGACGGTCCCCGGCGCCACGGGCGAGAGGCCGGTCCCAAACCCCAGCGCGACCCAACGGGTCCAGTGGCCGCCCATGAAGTCGGAATCCGGCACGGGGTTCACGGGAGCGTCCTGAAATGATCAAACCCTTGCCAGGCAAAGGCCATGGCCGTGCCGTTGCCATCCAGCAGCACCCGTTCGACGCCGGCCGTGATGACCCCGATGCGGGTGACCATCACATCGGCCCGGGCTGCCGCTTGTTGAATCCGGGAAGCCGCTGCGGGAGCAGCCGCAAAACACAGTTCGTAATCGTCGCCCCCCGCAAGCGGCAGAGCCTCCCAACCGGCATGCCCACGCTGGCGATGAAGTGCCGCAGAGCAGGGAATGCTTTCAAGATGCACGCGCGCACCCACGCCCGAGGCCTCCAGAAGATGCCCCAGATCAGCCAGCAACCCGTCCGAAATGTCGATGGCGGCATGCGCCAGTCCGCGCAGGGCCAGACCGAGCGCCACGCGCGGCGTGGGGGTATCGAGCCGGTCCAGACAGAACTGGCGGTCGTTGGCAGGCAGGGTCCAGCCGTCCTTCAGGCAACGCAGTCCCAGGGCGGCATCACCCACCGTACCGGACACCCAGATGTCGTCCCCGGCTTGCGCGCCGCTGCGACGCAACGCCTGCAAAGGCGGCACTTCGCCCAAGATGGTGACGGCGATCGTCAACGGCCCCGCCGTGGTATCTCCGCCCACCCAATCCACCCCATGCTGTTGCAACAGGGTGTGAAATCCGGCGGCAAAGGCCTCCACCCAGTTTTCATCCGTCTGCGGCAGCGCCAATCCAAGCGTTACCCAGCGCGGTTGCGCGCCCATGGCGGCCATGTCGGACAAATTGACGGCAACGGCCTTGTGGCCCAGGCGAAGGGGATCGGTCCCGGCAAAAAAGTGTCGCCCTGCCACCAACAGGTCGGTGGATACGGCCAGTTCCTGGCCCGGGGTGGGTACCATCAACGCGCAATCATCGCCCACCCCAAGGAGGGTCCCGGGAGCGGGATGGGAAAAATAACGCCGGATGAGATCGAATTCACTGGGCATGCTAGCCCCGGCCACGGGTCCGGGTATTGATTTCCTCGGGACGTTCCTGGGCAGCCAATCGGTCAAGCACGCCGTTGACATACTTGTGTCCATCGGTGCCCCCAAACATTTTGGCCAGCTCGACAGCTTCGTTGATGATGACCCGGAAAGGCATTTCGGAACGATGGCGCAGCTCGAATGCAGCGATCCAGAGGATAGCGCGTTCGATGGGACTGACAGCAGCCGGCTCACGATCCAGAAAGGGTCGCAGCGCTTCGTCCAAAGCCGCTGACTCGGCCATGACAGCCGGCAGCAGCTCGGCAAAATAGGTTTGATCCGCCCGGGGGAAATGTTCCTGGGACACGATATGCCCCAGGATAGCCGGCGCTTCATGGCCGGTCAGTTGCCACTGATACAGTCCTTGCACCAACCCCTCGCGAGCGCGACGGCGCGCGGATTTCACAAAACCCCGCTACGAATTTCGCGCAACAGGTGGGCCATCTCGATGGCAGCAAGGGCACAATCCCGTCCCTTGTGTTCGGCCCGAATAAAGGCCTGTGCATCGTTTTCTGTGGTGAGTACGCCATTGGCAATGGGCACCCCTGTGGCCAGCTGGACAGCGGCAATGCCTGCAGCAGACTCGCCGGCCACGATTTCGAAGTGATGGGTATCGCCACGCACCACACAACCCAAAGCGATCAGCGCATCAAAGCGCCCGATTTCGGCCAGGGTCTTGAGCGCCAGGGGCAGTTCCAGCGCCCCCGGTACGCGGATCACGGCAATATCGGCTTCCATCACGCCGTGTGCAATCAGGGCCTGGCCGGTTGCCGTCAGCAACTGTTCGCCGATAGCCTCATTGAAACGCGCAACCGCAATGGCAATCTTCAACCCTTTGCCATCGCTGGAAATGTCCGCCATGCTGGTGTTCCAGGGCCTACTCGTCAGGTGTGACATAACCGGTAATCTCCAATCCAAACCCCGCCATGCTGGGGATTTTGCGCAGGCGCGACAATACTTTCATTTTCCCCACCCCAACATCGTGCAGAATCTGGGCCCCCACGCCATACAGGCGCGGGTCCCACTTGCGTTCGGGCGGATGCTCGTCGATCGAAGCATCAGCCCAGGCGATGAGGTCCTGTGCCGTTTCCGAGCCATGCAGCAACACCAGGACACCCGAACCGGCGGCTGCAATTTTTTTCAGAGCGGTCTGAATGCGAAAGGAATGGCGTCCGACCCCATCGTCAAAAATATCCACCACCGAAAAAGGTTCATGAACCCGCACCAGGGTTTCGCGGGACGCTTCGATCTGCCCGTGGATCAAGGCAAGATGGGTTCGGTTGGCCACGGCGTCGAAGTACGCCACCACCTGAAATTCTCCAAAAGGCGTGTTCAGCTGACGCGTGGCCGCGCGCTCAATGAGCTTTTCGTTGCGGCTGCGATAATGAATGAGGTCGGCAATGGTGCCCAGCTTCAAGCCATGCGTCTGGGCAAACTGTTTGAGGTCCGCCAGGCGGGCCATTTCGCCGTTGTCCTTGAGAACTTCGCAAATCACGGCAGCCGGTTCCAGGCCGGCCAACTGGGCCAGGTCGCATCCCGCTTCGGTATGTCCGGCACGGATCAGTACGCCGCCCCGGCGCGCCATGAGCGGGAAAATATGGCCCGGTTGCACCAGGTCTTCCGGGCGGGCATACCGCGCCACGGCGGCTTGAATGGTGCGTGCCCGGTCTGCGGCTGAAATGCCTGTGGTAACGCCCTGGGCCGCCTCGATGGATACGGTGAAATTGGTGGTCAGCGGGGACCGGTTGTCCAACACCATCAGCGGCAGGTTGAGTTGGCGGCACCGGGCTTCGGTCAGGGTCAGGCAAATCAGACCGCGCCCATAGCGGGCCATGAAGTTGATGGTCTCGGCATTGACATGTTCGGCAGCCAGCACCAGGTCCCCTTCGTTCTCCCGGTCTTCGTCGTCCACCAGGACCACCATCCTGCCAGCCTTGAGATCGGCAATGATGGCCTCAGTGGAGGAGATGCCTTCGGACAGGGTGCGGGCTGACACAGGAGTAACCATAAGGGCAACCTAAAGAGCGCGGAAAATCAAAACCAGATTCTACCAGTTATCACCGCACAAGCGGCCCAGATGGCATCATTCGCCGGAATTTAGTCCCCGCCCCATTCCCTTGAACGCTCCGCATAGCGCGCCAGAAGATCGACTTCCAGGTTGACCGGAGCGCCTGCTTCAAGATGGGCAAAGGTGGTGACGGCGCGGGTATGCGGAATGATATTGAGTTCAAACACGTCGCCCTGCACCTGGTTGACGGTCAGGCTGACGCCGTTGACGGTGATGGATCCCTTGCGCGCGATGTAGCGCGGCAAATCATCAGGCGCGCAAATGCGAAGAAACCAGCTCTCCCCCCGGGGTTCGAAGGCCATGACCATCCCGACACCATCCACATGGCCACTGACAAGGTGCCCCCCCAGGCGATCCGACAGGCGCAGGGCTTTTTCCAGATTGACGAAGCCGCCCTCGCGCAGCCCACAGGTCACTTCGAGAGTGGCTGCCGAAACATCGACTTCAAACTTCGGGGCGTGGCAGGCCACCACCGTAAGGCAAACCCCATTGACGGCAATGGAATCACCAAGGGCCACATCGGTGAGGTCAAGCGCTCCGGCATCCAGCGTCAGGCGCATGCCTTCCACAAGCGGCTTGCTCGAATCAATCTTGCCTACTGCATGGATGATGCCTGTAAACATGATTTATCCCTCCTGCCGGCTTGCGGATTTTTGTCGGGCCACGATGCGCCAGTCCTTTCCCACGGGCGCGACGGAATCAATGACCAGATCAAACCGCTGTGACAAGTCGGCGAGCGGATGAATGTCCATTACGCCTGCCGCACCTTCCCCCAACAACGTGGGGGCCACATAAAACACGAACTCGTCGAAGACGCCGGCCTCCAGCAACGAGCCGTTTAGACGGGAGCCGGCCTCGATGGTCACTTCGTTCAGTTCGCGCTGGCCCATGAACTGCAGCATCGCCGCAAAATCAAGACGGCCATTGGCTGCCGGCGGCAGGACCACGACCTCCACGCCACGCTCCCGATAAGGCCGGGCACGCACCGCATCATCACAGACCGTAAACAACCAGGTCCCGCCTCCCTCAAATATTCTGGCATCGAGCGGCGCTTCCAGCCGGTTGTCCACCACGATGCGAATGGGCTGGCGCGGACTGTCCACCAGCCTGACCGTGAGCGCCGGATTATCCTTGCGCAGCGTCCCCAACCCGGTCAACGTGGCGCAGGAGCGTGCCCGCAACCGATGCCCGTCGGTACGCGCCTCCACCCCGGTAATCCATTGACTGGCGCCGTTGGCAAGGGCCGTGCGGCCGTCAAGACTCATGGCAATTTTGGAACGCACCCAGGGGCGCCCGCGGGTCATGCGCGAAATGAATCCGATGTTGAGTTCGCGGGCCTGCTGCTCCTGCAACCCCACCGTCACCGTGATTCCTGCAGCCCGAAGACGGGCGAGGCCCTGCCCGGCCACCAGGGGGTTGGGGTCCCGCATGGCCGCCACCACCCGCGTCACCCCGGCCGTAATCAGGGCATCGGCACAAGGCGGCGTGCGTCCGGTGTGACTGCAGGGTTCCAGGGTGACATAGGCTGTCGTTCCGCGCGCGCGTTCACCGGCAGCCTGCAAGGCATGCGCTTCGGCGTGCGGGGCGCCGGCACGTTCATGCCAGCCTTCGGCAACGATGGCGCCCGCTTTGACCAGCACGCAGCCCACGCGGGGGTTGGGCATGGTCGTGAAAAGGCCCCGCGCCGCCAAAGACAACGCACGGTCCATGAAACGAAGGTCGCCGGGAAGGGCATCAGAGGTCACGGATCACGTCCCGGAAATCATCCACATCCTGAAAGCTGCGATAGACGGAAGCAAACCGCACATACGCCACTTTGTCCAGGCGCCGCAACTCTTCCATGACCATTTCACCCACGCGCAGGGACGGAATTTCACGCTCGCCGCGTGCCAGCAAGTGCTGCTTGATGCGGTCAATGGCCGCATCCACCAGCTCCATGGAAACCGGCCGTTTGTGCAGGGCACGCAGGAAACCCACCCGCACCTTTTCGGAGGAATAGTCCTCACGCTGGCCGTTTTGCTTGATCACCTGCGGCAGGCGGATGTCCGCCGTTTCGTAGGTGGTAAAGCGCTTGTTGCAGGCCGCGCAACGGCGCCGACGCCGAATGCTGTCGCCGGCCTCGGTGGCGCGCGAATCGATGACCTGGGAATCGAGCGTGCCGCAAAATGGACATTTCATGAACCCTTCCCCCTCATTACGTCAACGGCCTAATCCCCGGCGATGGTCATATCCCCTACCAGAATAGAGCCGGTAATCTTGGAGCCGCGAATGATGATATCGTTGCCCACGGCCACGATGTTGCGGAACATGTCTTTCAGGTTGCCGGCAATGGTGATTTCCTGAACCGGGTACTGGATCTCGCCGTGCTCCACCCAGAAGCCGGCCGCGCCGCGGGAATAGTCTCCCGTGACGCTATTGACCCCATGCCCTAACAGCTCCGTCACCAGCAGGCCACGATCCATCTGGCGCATCAGGTCATCAAATCCCCCGCCGAAGGGCGTCAGCACCAGGTTGTGGTTGCCACCTGCATTGCCGGTGCTGGTCATGCCCAGCTTGCGCGCCGAGTAGCTGCCCAGAAAGTAACCCTGCACCACCCCCTCCGCCACCACATCGCGCGCCACGGTGGCCACGCCCTCGTCATCGAAGGCCGCGCTGGCAAACCCCTTGAGGCGATGCGGTTCTTCGCGAAGATGGATGCGCGGTGCAAACACCTGCTGCCCCAGGCTGTCCTGCAAAAAACTGGATTTGCGGTACAGCGCCCCGCCGCTGACCGCGCCCACAAAGTGCCCGATCAGGCCGGAAGCCAGCGTGGCCTCGAACAACACCGGCGCATGGCACGTCTTGATCTTGCGCGCCTCGAGTCGCCGCACGGTACGCATCCCGGCCTGCTGACCCACCGCTTCCGCCGACTCCAGATCATGCGGATCGCGTGCCGTGGTATACCAGTAATCGCGTTGCATCCCCGCTTCGACGCCGGCAATCACCGAACAGCTGACGCCGTGGCTGGAGCCCGCATAGCCGCCCATAAATCCCAACGTATTGCCATAGGCAAACTGGGACTCCTGGGTATAGACGGTGGCTCCCTCCGAATTGGTGATGCGTGCATCGCAATCCAGCGCCCGGCCTTCACAGCGCCGCGCCATGTCGATGGCATCATCCACCGACAGGGACCAGGGGTAATACAGATCAAGACCGGGAAGATCGGGGCCCGCCAGCAACGCCGGGTCGGCGAGGCCTGCAAACGGGTCAGAAGCCGTATAGCGGGCAATGCTGCTGGCTTTTTCCACGGTGTCGCGCAACGCCCCCGGCGAAAAATCGGAAGTGCTGGCGTGTCCGCGCTGTTGCCCAAAAAATACCGTGATCCCGATGTCCTTGTCGCGGTTGTATTCGATGGTTTCCACTTCAGTAAGGCGCACCGTGACAGAATGACCGAAGCCTTCGCTGACATCGACTTCGGCGGCACTGGCACCGCAGCGGTGCGCATGGTCAAGAGCATCCCGGACCAGGGATCGGAGCGCTTCCTGACTGTAAGAGAAACGGCTGTTGTCTGACACCTGGGAATCCATTGCGATTTAATCCGGTATCATAGCAATATTGATTGTCCCGTGGAAAAGCTGTGTCCTCAGAAGAACTTCCAAGCAAAACCCGGCGCAAGCAGGAGATGCATGCGCTTCAGGACCTGGGCAGCGCGCTGACCGAATTGAGCCCCGAACGGATCCGGTCGCTCCACCTGCCCGAAACCCTCGAACGCGCCCTCCTGGAGGCCAAAGCCCTCAAGGCACGCGGCGCCATCCGGCGCCAGTTGCAATACATCGGCAGGCTGATGCGCGATGTGGATCCCGCCCCGATCCAGGCTTACCTGGACAGTCTTGCTGGGGTGTCGCGCGTGGCCGTGGCGGCCCATCACCTGGCAGAACGCTGGCGCGATCGCATGCTGGAGGACCTCGCCGCCGTGGATGAGTTTTCTGCCAGCTATCGCCAGGCGGACCGTCAGCAACTCCGCCAACTGGCGCTGGCCGCCCAGCGCGAACGCGCCACACAGAAAGCACCGCGCCAGTACCGCGAGTTGTTTCGCACCATCGTGCACCTCCTGAATGCAACCGAGGCCCCCGCCGTCCCATGAGCGCACCGCTGGAACTCCTGAAAATCGGCCTGTTGTCCATCAGTGACCGCGCTTCCAAAGGCATCTATGAAGACGCCGGCCTTCCGGCGCTGAAGGCCTGGGTTGCCGAAGTGATTCTTAACCCGGTGGAAATCGACGCCCGTCTGATCCCCGACGAGCAATCCGAGATTGAAACCCATCTCAGGCAAATGGCGGATGAGGCCGGCTGCAGCCTGATTCTCACCACCGGGGGCACCGGGCCGGCCCCGCGCGACGTCACGCCCGAAGCAACCCTGGCGGTGGCCGGGCGGGTGTTGCCGGGATTTGGCGAACAGATGCGTTTTAATAATCTCAAATACACCCCCACTGCCATCCTGTCGCGCCAGGAAGCGGTCACCCGGGGGCAGTCGCTCATCATCAACCTGCCGGGGCAACCCAAAGCCATTCGTGAAACCCTCGATGGCATCTTCGCCGCCGTGCCCTACTGCGTGGATTTGATTGGAGGGCCCGCCATTGAAACCCGTCCGGAACGCCTCCAGGCCTTTCGCCCCAAGTCGGCTGTACGCCCCCCGCGAGCTTGAACAGATCATGCCCCTGTTACCCGCCATCGAACTGGTCACCAACCACAATCCCACCGCAAGCGTCATCTGGCTTCACGGCCTGGGTGCCGATGGCCATGATTTCGTTCCGGTGGTGAAAGAACTGCAATTGCCGGCAACCCTGCCCGTCCGTTTTATTTTTCCCCATGCGCCCGAACAACCCGTCACCGTCAACAACGGGATGGTGATGCGGGCCTGGTACGACGTGGCCTACGATGGGCTGGAGCGTCGTCCCGATGATGCCGGCATCCTCAAGTCTGTGGCCGCCGTAAACGACCTGATCGCGCGCGAGATCGCACGCGGCCTCCCTTCCCGCCGCATCGTTCTGGCCGGCTTTTCCCAGGGCGGGGCCGTAGCGCTGAGCGCGGGCACCCGATACCCGGAACGCCTGGGCGGCATCCTGGCGCTCTCCACTTACCTGCCCATGCCGGAACAACTGGCCAGCACCGGCAGCGAAGCCAATCGCAGCGTGCCCATTTTCATGGCCCACGGACAACAGGACAACGTCATTCCACTGCGCATGGCCGAAGCCTCGCGGGCCCATCTGGAAAACCTGGGGTATTCGGTGGCATGGCATACCTACCCGATGGCCCATTCGTTGTGCATGGAAGAAGTCGAAGCCCTCTCACAGTGGCTGCAACAACAACTGGGCGTTTAGCGGATCACTGGCGGTAAGCGGTCTCGACCCCTGGTACCAACTGCAACGCCTTGAGCGCACGTGCCAGTTGATCGAGCGAATCAATCTGAACGGTAAAGCGCATGCGCGCCCGATCACCGTGGGAATGGGTGTTGACTGCGGTGACATTGATGCGTTCCCGGGTCAGGGTTTCCGAAATATCGCGCAACAACCCCTGGCGGTCCAGCGCATCCACAGCAATGTCCACGCTGAACACCCCGCGGGTTGTCGTGCCCCAGGAAGCTGGAATCATGCGCTGCCACTGGTTGGTGGTCAGTGCGGCGAGACTGCGGCAATTGGTGCGATGAATGCTGACCCCGCGGCCGCGGGTGACAAACCCGACAATGGGTTCCGGTGGCACCGGCTTGCAGCATTTGGCCATCGTGGTGGCAATGTTGGTCACCCCAAGCACCAGCACACCGCCACTTCCGGTTTCTGCCAGACGACGCAAGGTGGGCGTCACGTCCCCTTCGGCGGGGTGCGCGAGCGGATCGAGCAGCAATTCGATCTGGCGTTGTGAAATATCGCCGCGAGCCAATCCAACCCAGAAATCCTCGACACGCGAATAGCCGGACTGCGCCGCCAGGCGTTCGATGTTGGGGTGCCCCTTGCCCAGGCGGGCAATAGCCTTTTCCAGAATGGTCCGGCCTTGCGCCATGTCCTCTTCCAGATGCTGCTGCTTGAACCACTGCCGCACCTTGGCCTGGGCACGCGCGCTTTTGAGATAGCCATACTCGGGGTTGAGCCAGTCGCGGCTGGGGCCGCCCTGGCGCACCGTGATGATTTCCACCCGCTGCGCATTCCGGAGCGGATGGTCAAGGGGGACGATCGTGCCATCCACCTTGGCTCCCCGACAGCGATGCCCGAGATCGGTGTGCACATGGTAAGCAAAATCCACCGGGGTGGCCCCGTACGGCAAATCAATCACGCGCCCCTGCGGCGTAAACACGTAGATCGCTTCATCCGCAGGGGCAGGCGCCGTTCCCGGTGCAGCAGAGGGCGTCACTTCTTTCTGCCATTCCAGCATCTGGCGCAGCCACGCCACCCGCTCGTCAAAGCGTCGGTCCGCACGGGCGCCCGCTTCCTTGTAGCGCCAATGCGAGGCAATGCCCAGCTCGGAATCGCGATGCATTTCGTGGGTGCGAATCTGGATTTCCACCGCCTTGCCTTCGGGGCCGATGACGGCAGTGTGGAGCGAACGGTAATGATTGCCTTTGGGCCGGGCAATGTAATCGTCAAATTCGCCAGAGATGGGGGTCCAGAGGTGATGGACGATTCCCAGGACGGCATAACAATCGCGAATCTCATTCACGATCACGCGCACGGCCCGCACATCGTAGAGCCCTTCAAAATCCAGGCTCTTGCTGCGCATCTTTTTGATGATGCTGTAAATGTGTTTGGGCCGGCCCTGCACCTGGCCGGAAATACCCGCCAGGGCCAGCTGTTGCTCCAGGGTGCGCATCAGTGCGGCGATGTAGCGCTCGCGATCCACCAGGCGCTCATCCAGACGCTTGGCAATGGATTTGTAGGTCTCCGGCTCGATGATGCGAAACGACAGGTCCTCCAGTTCCCACTTGAATTGCCATACCCCGAGCCGGTTGGCGAGCGGCGCATAAAGATCCATGGTCTGCTGTGCAACGGCGCGCTGTTCGGCAGGGTCCCGTTGCTGGATGACGCGCATCAACCACACCCGTTCCGCCAGGGCCACGATCACCACCCGGATGTCCTGGGCCATGGCCAGCAGAAGTTTGCGCACCCCTTCCAGACGTTGGGCATCATTGGCCAGACGATCCCGGGTTCGGAAAATGGTTTCCAGGGTGCCATCAATGCGATGCAGATCCGCGGCAATGGCTGCCACGTCCGGGTCGAAGGACTGGGCCATCCCAAGCCCTTCCAGCTGCTCCCAGGGCAGGGCGCGCAGCAGCGCCACCACGATACAGGCAGGATGCGCCTCGAGGTCGCTCAGTAAACGTGCCGCCGTCAGGGCGCGCTGCAGGGATTCGGAATCCCCTTCCGGGGCATTTTCCTGTTGTTCGGTTACCCGCAGAAAGGCGCGCTCAATCAGGACCGCATCCGGTTGCAGATAGCGCGCGTTGAGTCCAAGTCCTGCCAGCCCGTGATCTGCGGCTGGCGCCTCTGAAGGGTATGAGCGAGAGACCATGAATGATCCTTGCACTGATGGATTCGAGTATAGCCGAAGGGCCAGTAAAGGACGCCGGATTTACGGCAGTGGGGTTAGCCCCTCCTCCCAATAATGCGGAAAGCGCGAACGTGCCGGTGTCACGGTCAGCCTGTTTTTTTCCACGGTCAGCGCAATCGCTCCGGTCTGGTCCGTGCGCAGCCACTGGATTTGACGTTCCTGATAACGCGCCACGACGGCAGGCTTGGGATGGCCGAAGTGGTTGCGGTACCCCACGGTAAAAATGGCCCACCGGGGTGATACGGCATCCAGAAATCCTGGTGTGGAGGACGTCTTGCTACCGTGGTGCGGGGCAATCAAGACCTCCGCCGCCAGGGCCTCCGGACTGCGCTGCAGCAGTTCCTCTTCGCTCAGCGCCTCGATGTCAGCCGGCAACAGCAGGCGTTGCCCCTGTGCAGTGATGCGCAATACACAACCCCGATCGTTGGTTTTTCTCTCCTCATCCCAGACCTGTTCCAGCAGCGGATGCAGGATGTCGAAGCGCACGCCATCCCATTCCCAGTGCTGCCCCGCAAAGCAGGGAATCGAGCGCCGCATCTGGTGCACCAGCGGGTGCGCGGGTTCCAGCGAGGACAACAGCCAGTCGATGGGAATCCCCTTCTGGAGCGACTGGGCGCCACCGCTATGATCCGTATCCCGATGACTGACAATGAGCCCTTCCAGATGATCCACCCCCAAGGCGCGCAGGGCCGGCAACAACACGCGCGAGCCCCCATCGCTTTCTGCGCTGTAACGCGGGCCGGTGTCGTACACCAGCGCATGATTTTGGGTACGCACCACCACGGCAAGCCCTTGCCCCACATCCAGCACGTCCATCCATACCCCGCCTGGTTCGGGACGGGGCCGGGGCAGCAACAGCAACACCAGAAGACAAAAGCTTCCCACCCATCGTCCCGGCAACCCTTTGGGTGCCAACAAAAACAACAGGCCCACCACCCCCGCCAAAAAAGCCACGGGGGCAGGTGTCGGCGCGGTCCATACGGTGACCGGCCATTGCGCCATCTGCTGTAGCGCCCAGGCGCAGGCAGCAAACAACTGATGGGCTGCAATGAGGCCGTCCCCCAGGCCGGGAATCGTTCCGAGCAGCGCCAACGGCACCACCCCCAGGCTGACCACGGGAATGGCGAAAGCATTCGCAAGGGGCGAGAGCAGCGACACCTGGCCAAACAACAAAAGCAACAGCGGCACCAACGCCCAGGTGGCTGACCATTGCGTGTGGATGGCAGCTTTCAGTGCCCCTTCACGGCCCACCGTATGCGCACCGGCGTACATCAAGGCCCCCACCGCGCCAAAAGAAAGCCAGAACCCCACCGAGAGCGGCGCCCAGGGATCCACCACCACCGTGGTGGCGAGTGCCAGCAGCAACACGGAAAGCGCCCCCGGGGGCGCATCACGAAATCGCACCAGGGTGACCACGCCAATCATGTAGAGGGTGCGCTGGGTCGGCACTGAAAACCCGGCCAGCAAAGCGTAGGCCAGCGCCCCCAATAGTCCGGCAACCCAGCGCACTCGTACCGATGGCCAGAGCCCCCCCGCACATTGCGCCACCAGGCCCGCCAGCATCGTGATATGTAATCCGGAGATGCTGACCAGGTGACCCACCCCGGTGATCCAGAACAGTTGCCAGTCGTCCTGTCGGATCAGCGATTGGTCTCCCACCACCAGTGCGACCACCACGCCGCTCCAGCGTCGCTCCCCCAACACGGACTGGATCCGCTGGCGCACGGCCTCGCGTGCCTGTTCGATCCACAGGCCCGGGTGCTGCCGGGCCGTTACGGTACCTCCAGGCAACAGCCGGTTGTCCCCGGCGGCTTGTACCGTGCCAACGGCACGGATCCCCTGCGCCAGGGACCACGCTTCAAAATCAAAGCCTCCCGGATTGATCTGGCTGTGCGGGCGTTTGAGGCGACAGTGCAACTGCCAGTGCTGCCCCGGGTGCAACTCCGGAACAGGCGCGTCCGGGCCACTGGAAAACCAGGCAAGGGAAAGACGACGGGGGACCATGGCGGACGCAGGATCAACCCGGGCCACTTCAAAAGTGAAGCGCACCCCATTCGGGACCGATTCAGGCAGTTCGGTAATCAGGCCACTCAGCGTGACGTCCTGTCCTTCCCATGCGGAAGGCAGCGCCTCGGACAACCGCCATTGGGCGCGCAGGTTGGCATAGGAAAACCCCAGCAGCACCGCCATCAGCCCCAGCAGCACCCAGCGTAATCCTGGATAGGGGAGCAGCCGTTGGCGTCCCCAAAGAACGGCTCCCGGAAACAGCAGGGCAACCCCGAGCGTCGCGCCCCAGGGGAAAAGCCGGGGGCTGCATTGAAGGAGCAGAACACCGGCGACAACGCCGGAGAGGAAAGTGTGCACTCAAAACAGCATGCACGCGGTGAAGGGGATGGGGCGCGCGGAAAAACGCGATGAAATGCCGTACCGCGTCGGTTAAAAAGGGTGCAGCACGCCATCCACCAGACGATAACACGTGTCTGCACGGGCAGCGAGATCCATATCGTGGGTCACCATCACGAGTCCGGCCCCCACCTGGCGGTTGAGCTGCACCATCAGCGCGAATACCTGCCCTGCCGTATGCCGGTCCAGATTGCCCGTGGGCTCATCTGCCAGAACCAGTGCAGGTTGGGCCACCAGGGCACGGGCCACGGCTGCACGCTGGCGCTCGCCGCCCGACAGTTCCGAAGGCCGATGATGCAGACGATGTCCCAGGCCCACCGCTTCAAGCAATGCTGTTGCCGGACCTTCAGCTGCGGACTGGCGCCCGATCCAGAGCGGCATCGCCACATTCTCCAGTGCGGAAAATTCGGGCAGCAGATGATGGAATTGGTACACAAAACCCAGTTTACGGTTACGCAAATGGCCCACCTGCTGCTCCGGGAGCTGTGCCAGATTTTCTCCCTGCAGCAACACCTGCCCGGCACTGGGGCGATCCAGCCCGCCCAGCAAATGCAGCAAGGTACTTTTGCCGCTGCCCGAGGCGCCCACAATGGCCACATGTTCACCCGGGCGCACCGTCAGGTTGACGGCAGCCAATACCGGCACGGTCCGATCGCCCTGTTGAAAGGATTTGGCGAGATCACGGCACTCCAGAATGAAGGCGTCACTCATAGCGCAGCGCCTCGACGGGTTGGATGCGCGACGCGCGATAACTGGGGTAGAGCGTGGCGAGCAGGGTCAGCACCAGGGAAGTAAGGGCGATGGCAGCCACGTCGGCCCATTGCAACTGGGACGGCAACTCGGAAATAAAATACACCTGGGGCGCCAGAAAATGAACGCTGAAGGTTTTTTCGATAAATGGCACGATCACCTGGATATTGCTTGCAGTGACCACCCCCAGCACCACCCCCGAGAGGGTTCCAATCAGCCCGATGAGCGCCCCCTGAATCACGAAGATCAGCATGATGCTTGCCGGTGCAGCGCCCAGGGTGCGCAGGATGGCAATGTCCGCCTCTTTGTCCGTCACCGCCATAACAAGCGTGGAAACAATATTGAATGCCGCCACGGCCACAATCAGCAGCAGGATGATGAACATCACATTCTTTTCGATGGCCACGGCCCGGAACAGGTTGGCATGTTCGCGTGTCCAGTCGCTGAGCCAGGCTTCAAAACTGAGCGTGGAGGCCAGTTGGTGCGCCACCGCCGGCGCTTCCATCAAGTCCTTGATCTTCAGGCGCACCCCGGTCACCCGATCTCCCAAACGGAACAACACCTGAGCGTCGTTCATGTGAATCAGTGCAAGTCCACTGTCGTATTCGTACATCCCGACCTGAAACAATCCCACCACCTTGAACTGCTTGAGTCGTGGCAGCAGGCCGGCAGGCGTGACCTGTCCCTGCGGCGTGATCACGACCACCCGGTCGCCCACATCAGCGTGCAGGGCGCGCGCGAGGTCCGCCCCCAACACGATGCCAAATTCCCCCGCCTTGAGATCCTCCAGGTGCCCCGCTTTCATGTGCACCCCGATGTCCGCAACCTTGCGCTCTTCCTCGGGCAGAATGCCGCGAATCAGCGTGCCCTGGACATGATCATCGAAGGACAGCATGCCCTGCCCCATCACGTAGGGCGCTGCACCGATGACCTCGGGATTCCTGGACGTTTCCGCCACCACCGCCGGCCAGTTGGACAGGGACTGTTCCGTCCCGAAAACCTGTACGTGGGCCGCCACGCCCAGAATTCGCTCGCGCATTTCGTTCTGGAATCCGTTCATCACGGAAAGGACAATAATCAGCGCTGCGACACCCAGCCCGATGCCCGCCATGGAAATCAGCGAGATGACAGAAATAAAATGATTGCGGCGTTTGGCGCGGGTATAGCGCAGGCCAACCTTGATTTCAAAGCGGGGCACGGGGCGGGTCTCCTGATCGGGTCCTATTCCCGCCGGAGCTGCGGAAACAGGATCACGTCGCGGATGCTTGGGCTGTCGGTCAACAGCATGACCAGGCGGTCGATGCCAATGCCTTCCCCTGCGGTGGGAGGAAGGCCGTGTTCCAGGGCGCGGATGTAGTCGGCGTCATAATGCATGGCTTCCTGATCGCCCGCTTCCTTCTGGCGGACCTGCTCACGAAAGCGCTCGGCCTGGTCTTCGGCATCGTTCAATTCGGAAAACCCATTGGCGATTTCGCGCCCCGTGATGAAGAGTTCAAAGCGCTCTGCCACCTCGGGCCGGGTGTCGCTGCGGCGCGCCAGGGGCGAAACCTCCGCCGGATAATCGATGATGAAGGTGGGATCAAACAGCAGGCTTTCAGTGGTCTCTTCAAAAAGCAGCAATTGCAGTCCACCCAGTCCTTCGTTGGGGCGAATCTTGCCCCCCAGGCGGGTGACTTCCCTGACCATATAATCGCGGTCCACCAACTGGGCTTCGGTATATTCCGGATGGTATTGTCGAATGGCCTCGCTGATGGTCAACCTGGCAAAGGGTTTTGAAAAATCCAGGGGGCGCCCGGCGTAGGAAAACCGGGCTGCGCCCAATACCGACTGGGCCACGAAACGAAACATGTCTTCAGTGAGCCCCATCATATAGTGGTAATCGCGATAGGCTTCGTAGAACTCGATCATGGTGAATTCGGGATTGTGGCGGGTGGAAATGCCTTCATTCCGGAAATTGCGGTTGATCTCGAACACCCGCTCCATGCCACCCACCACCAGTCGCTTGAGATACAACTCGGGCGCGATGCGCAGGAACAATTCCATGTCCAGGGCATTGTGGTGTGTCACAAAAGGCTTGGCGGCCGCACCCCCCGGGATGGGATGCATCATCGGCGTTTCCACTTCCAGGTACCCGCGCCCAACCAGAAATTCACGCACCTTCTGCACGATGCGGCTGCGCGCCATGAACACCTTGCGCGATTCATCGCTGGTGATGAGGTCGAGGTAACGCTGGCGGTATTTCTGTTCCTGATCGGCAAGGCCGTGAAATTTTTCGGGCAGGGGGCGCAGGGCCTTGGCCAGCAACCGGAGGGCCGTCACCTTGATGGAGAGCTCACCGGTTTTGGTTTTGAACAGCACCCCGCTGGCGCCCACAATGTCCCCCAGGTCCCAGTGTTTGAAGGCCTCGTAGGCCGCCTCGCCAAGGGCCTCGCGCTGCACATACACCTGGATGCGGCCGGTGCCGTCCTGCACGGTTGCAAAACTGGCCTTGCCCATCACCCGTTTCAACATCATGCGCCCGGCCACAGTCACCTTCACCGGTTGCGCTGACAGTTCGGCCTCGTCACTGGAATCAAATCCGGCATGCAGGGGGCCCGCTTCGTGGGTGCGATCGAAATCGTTGGGGAACGCGACGCCCGCCGCCCGAAGGGCCTGTAATTTGGCACGGCGTTCTTCGATGATCTGATTGCTGTCGTCGGACATGATCAACCCCTTGGGCTCGCTAACGGTTATACGCCTTGTTTCAGGCTGGCTTCAATAAAAATGTCCAGATCGCCATCCAGCACCGACTGGGTATTGCCGATTTCCACATTGGTGCGCAGATCCTTGATGCGGGACTGGTCCAGCACATAGGAACGGATTTGCTGGCCCCAGCCGATATCGCTCTTGCTGTCTTCCATGGCCTGCTTCTCGGCATTGCGCTTGCGTAATTCTGCCTCATACAGGCGTGATTTCAGCATGGCCATGGCTTCAGCCCGGTTGCGATGCTGCGAACGGTCGCTCTGGCATTGCACCACAATCCCTGAAGGTGCGTGCGTCAGGCGCACTGCCGAATCGGTCTTGTTGATGTGCTGCCCGCCGGCGCCGGAGGCGCGAAACGTGTCAATGCGCAAGTCTGCCGGATTGATTTCCACTTCGATGGACTCATCCACTTCCGGGTAGACGAATACCGAAGCAAAAGAGGTATGGCGACGGTTGCCGGAATCAAACGGCGATTTGCGGACCAGGCGGTGCACCCCCGTTTCGGTGCGCAGGGAGCCATAGGCGTAGGAGCCCGTGACCTTGAGAGAGGCGCTCTTGATGCCCGCCACCTCACCGGCAGACTCTTCCAGGATTTCCACGCCGAAGGACTTGCGCTCGCAATAGCGCACGTACATGCGCAGCAACATGGCAGCCCAATCCTGGGCCTCGGTACCACCGGAGCCCGACTGGATGTCAATAAAGCAGTTGGAAGGATCCATGGGGTTGGAGAACATGCGGCGGAATTCCATGGCTGCCACGCGTTTTTCGGTGTCCTTGAGGTCGTCTCCCACCGCTTCGAGAGAGGCGTCGTCGTGCTCGGCCAGGGCCAGTTCAAACAACTCCCGGGCATCCTTCAACACCCGGGTTGCCGACGCCATTTCATGAATGGTTTCTTCGAGGGATCTGCGCTCGCGTCCCAGTTCCTGGCTTTTCTTGCTGTCCTGCCAAATGGCAGGGTCTTCCGCCAGTTTGGCTACTTCCTCCAGACGGGTGACTTTGGTATCGAAGTCAAAGATACCTCCGCAGTGACTGGATGCGAACATCCAGGTCCTGGAGCAGGTTTTCGATGGCGTTGAGTTGTTCAGCTTCCATGAGGGCAGTGATCGCGATTAAGAAAACTCGGCATTATACAACACGCCAATGTCGTAGTTCCATCTGGAGCTGACGGTTGCCGTTCCATTCATTGATGGTCAGGTGAAACAACGCCTGGATGTGCTCAGGCAACGGGTCGGAGTGACCAAACAGGATGGCGTCAAAGGCACGGTCCTGATGCTGCAACTTGAGTTTGAGATGGCGCTCCCCCACCACCCGTTGCTGGAGCACATCAAACTGTCCGCCAAACAGGGGCTCCGGAAAACCCTGTCCCCACACCTGGGTACGCAGGGCTTCGGCGGTAGGCATCGTCATCTCACTGGAAATTGCCGTGCCGTCATATTCAACCTGGAGTGCCAGGTCCGCGGGGGTCAGCCACTCGCGCGCCACCGCCTCGAAGGCGGCATCAAAACGCGCAAGGTCCCTGGTGCGAAGTGTCAGGCCCGCAGCGGCGGCATGTCCTCCAAAGCGCAGAATCAGATCCGGATCCCGTTTGGTGATCTGGTCCAGCGCATCGCGCAGATGAAATCCCGCGATACTGCGCCCGGACCCGCGAATTTCATCTGCAACCGTGCCCGCTGCAAAGGTCACCACGGGACGATGAAAACGATCCTTGATGCGCGAGGCCAGAAGCCCGATGACTCCCGGATGCCAGTCGCGGTCATAGAGAGACAGGGTGTACCGCTGGCCCACCTCAAGCGCATCCAGGTTTTCCAGCGCGGCCTCCTGCATGGTGCCTTCCACGTCGCGCCGGTCCCGGTTGAAGGCGTCCAGCCGTTGCGCAAGGCGCAACGCCGCATTGGGGTCATCACTGGTCAGGCATTCGATGCCGTGGGTCATTTCTTCCATACGTCCGGCGGCGTTGAGACGAGGTCCCAGAACAAATCCCAGATCCGCGCTGGTGGCGCGTGCCGGGTCACGACCGGCGATGCGATAAAGCGCTGCGATACCCGCCAGCGCCTGTCCGGAAGTCATGCGCCTGAGGCCTGCCCCAACCAGCAGACGGTTGTTGCGATCAAGGCGCACCACATCGGCCACGGTTCCCAGGGCCACCAGATCCAGCAAGGATCCCAGTTGGGGTTCAGGCCGGTCCTGCCAGGCGCCGCGCCGGCGCAATTCCGCACGCAGCGCCAGCATCACGTAAAACATGACGCCCACCCCAGCCAATGCCTTGCTGGGAAAAGGGCATCCAGGCTGGTTGGGATTGACGATGGCGGCAGCTTCGGGCAAGACATCGCCGGGCAAATGATGGTCGGTGACGATAACGGGAATTCCCAATGCGTTCGCTGCGGCCACCCCCGCCACACTGGCGATGCCATTGTCCACGGTCACCAGCAGGGCCGCCTGTTTGAGGTGGGCCAGTTGCACCACTTCCGGCGTCAACCCGTACCCCATGGTCAAGCGGTTGGGAACCAGATAGTCCACCTGGCCGCCCATGGCACGCAGGGCGCGCAACCCAACGGCACAGGCCGTGGCGCCGTCCGCATCATAATCGGCAATAATCACGATTTTTTTTCCGGCGCCAATCGCATCTGCCAGCAAAGTCGCAGCCTGACCAATGCCCTTGAGGGCAGTGAATGGCAACAGGTCCCGCAATGAAGGCTCCTGCAGATCTTCGATCTGGGCGCCGCGTGCCGCCAGAGCCCGCGCCAGCAGGGGCGGGGCACCAGCGCCCTGCAAGGCCTGCGCTACCGACGCGTCCACCGGACGGACAACCCACTGGGAGGAGTCCATTCAGGCATGCTCCAGGGCAGGAATGCCCGGTAACTGCGCAAGGGGTCGGGCACGGCGCCAGAAGCGCCACAGATGCCAGCGCGAAAGCGTGAGGGTTGCCGCACAACGCCCTTCCACGGCGATCAGGGTCAAGGTCTTGAGCTTGCCGGTGCGAAGTTCCTGCAGCGCCGGCCCGAGAATGTCGCGATCCAGTGCAAGCGCCGCGGCCTGCCAGGCTTCCGCATCACCATAGGCGGATGGTGCGCGCAAGGTCTCGATGACCCGGGCAGCGTGAATCGCAGCAGGGGTATCCCAAAACCATACCCCGCTGATGAGGCGTTCGCGGCGCGCTTCGCGCAATTGGTTGACCGGATGTTCATGCAACAGCATCTGCACTTCGTTGAAGCGGAAACGCCAGCGTTTTGCGTCTTCGCCCTGGGGCAGGTAACCATCGATGGTGCGGCCCACCCGGCTGAGCGGATGCGTCGTGCTGATACGGGGAGCCTCATGCAATCCGACCAGCCAGACATCGGGTGACAAGGCGTAAAACTGGAGCCCGTCTTTGAAAAAATATTGGTTGAGCGTCTCGACCAGCGCCGTGGATTCCGCTTCGCTCACCGAAAAGCTATAGCGTTCCAGCAGCACCAGGGCATCCCCTTCCACATGCAAGTGGATCGGGTCAGCACAGAGCCAGTGGGGAGCCTGGTGGAGGAGCCCCGCCTCGCGCGCCATGCGGGCCGCCAGAGAAACATCCCCATCAGCGTCGGGCCAATCCTCCAGCATCCGGTCGCTGCGCGACACGGTCAGATTGCCGCGCGCGAGTGCCCTCTCCAGATGAGGAAGGCGTGGAATCAATGTATCCGGTATTTCTGGAAACAGTCCTGGAATGACGAATTGGGGACAGGTCTCACCGGTGAGGCCTGTCCCCGGCGAGGCCTGTCCCCCTTCTGTTTTCACAATCGTTCGAATACCACTGCGATGCCCTGTCCGCCACCGATGCACATGGTGACCAGAGCATACTTGCCACCGATGCGCTGCAACTCGTACAGGGCCTTGGTGGCGATGAAGGCGCCCGAGCAACCCACCGGATGGCCGAGTGCAATGGCCCCGCCATTCGGGTTGGTTTTTTGTGGATCAAAACCCAGTCCGCGCGATACGGCAATCGCCTGGGCCGCAAACGCCTCGTTGGACTCGATGACATCGATCTGGTCAAGCTTCAATCCGGCCTTTTTCAGGGCGCCCTGAGTGGCTGGAATCGGGCCTTCACCCATGATGTGGCTCGGCACGCCGGCGACCGCATAGGACACCATGCGGGCCATGGGCTTGTGCCCGGCCCTGGCGGCCACCCCGGCTTCGGCCATCACAAAGAATGCGGCGCCATCATTGATACCGGAGGCATTGCCGGCGGTGACCGTCCCGTCCTTTTTGAATGCGGGTTTCATTGCGGCCAGTTTTTCCAGGGTGGTCGCGCGCGGGTGCTCGTCGGTATCAAACACCACGTCACCTTTACGCGACTTGATGGTGATCGGAACGATCTGCGATTTGAAGCGCCCTTCGGCAATGGCACGCGCAGCACGCTGTTGTGATTCCAGCGCAAAGGCGTCCTGCTCCTCGCGTGTGATATTCCATTTCGTTGCCAGATTTTCGGCAGTGATGCCCATATGTCCGGCACCAAAGGGATCCGTGAGCGTTGCCACCATCATGTCCACCATCTTGCTGTCGCCCATGCGCGCACCAGAACGCATGGCATTGGAGAGATAGCCCCCCTGAGACATGACTTCAATCCCGCCCCCCAGACCGATGTCGGCATCGTTGAGCAGGATGTTCTGGGCCGTGGAGACGATCCCCTGCAGACCTGAAGCACACAGCCGATTGACTGCCATCACGGTGGAGTCCATGGACATGCCACCCTCAATGCAGGCCACCCGCGCCTGATAGGGAAACCGTACATCGGTGGGGATTGTGTTGCCCACCGTGGCGTAGGTCACCTGCGCAGGATCGACACCTGCACGGGCAATGGCTTCCTTGATGACCAGGCCACCCAGTATGCCCGGTTCAAAGCCAGACAAGGAACCACCAAAAGTACCAATTGCCGAACGAACGGCACTCAAGACAACAACTTCTCTACTCATTTTTCTGATCTCCCGCTACATCGCCACTTGGCTTTCCAAAATACCCACCGAGCCGGTGGAACCCCTACGTCAATACGATTTCTCTACGCTACCCGTCCATACAGATCGTGTGCATCCGAACGCTGAATGCGAATTTGCGCAAACTCACCCACCCTGAGGCGCGCATCGGACGCAACCCGGACCACGCCATCAATCTCCGGTGCATCGGATGACGTCCGGGCCACGGCGCCCGCTTTGGTAATTTCGTCAACCAGCACCTGGCGCACTGTGCCCACATGCCGTGCCAGGCGCTTGCCGCTGATGCATTCCTGCAGCGCCATCAAACGCTCCTGGCGTTCCAGCTTGAGCGCTTCCGGTACGGCACCCGGCAGCGCATTGGCTGCAGCACCATCCACCGGAGAATACGTAAAACACCCCAGGCGATCGATCCCGGCGGCTTCCAGAAAATCCAGAAGCATCTGAAAGTCTTCTTCCGTTTCTCCCGGAAAACCGACAATAAACGTGCTGCGCAAGGTGAGCTCCGGACAAATGCGGCGCCAGCCCTGCACCCGTTCCAAAGTCCTATCCACATTTCCGGGACGTTTCATTGCCTTGAGAATGCGTGGGCTGGCGTGTTGAAACGGCACATCCAGATACGGGAGGACACGGCCTTCGGCCATCAGCGGCAACACTTCATCCACATGGGGATAGGGATAAACATAATGCAGGCGCACCCACACGCCAAGATCGCCCAGCGCGGTCGCAAGATCAATCAGGCGCGTCTTGAGCGGACGCCCGCCCCAAAAACCGGTTCGGTATTTGATATCCACCCCGTAAGCGCTGGTGTCCTGAGAGATCACCAGCAACTCGCGGATGCCCGCCTTCACCAGGTTTTCGGCTTCCTGCAGCACTTCGCCGATGGGCCGGCTGACCAGGTCACCGCGCAGGGAAGGAATGATGCAAAAGCTGCAACGATGGTTGCAGCCTTCCGAAATTTTGAGATAGGCGTAATGGTGCGGCGTGAGTTTGATACCCTGGGGCGGAATCAGGCTGATGAAAGGATCGTGCGGTGGGGGCAGGTGCTGGTGCACCGCCTGCATCACCGCATGCTTGTCGTGGGGGCCAGTCACTGCCAGCACGCCAGGGTGGGCCTCCCGCACTTTGTCGGCATGGGTCCCCAGGCAACCCGTCACGATCACCTGGCCGTTTTTTTCCAGGGCCTCCCCGATGGCATCGAGGGACTCTTCAATGGCAGAGTCAATAAAGCCGCAAGTATTGACCACCACCAGATCGGCCCCCTCATAGGAAGGGGAGATGTCGTAACCTTCGGCGCGCAACTGGGTAAGGATCTGTTCAGAATCCACTAACGCTTTGGGGCAACCCAATGAGACAAAACCGACTCGACCTGCAGCAGCATGTGTCACGCTTCAGCCTGGCTGACCACCCGGTTTGGGGGGTTG
This sequence comes from Betaproteobacteria bacterium, assembly GCA_028870615.1. Classification (GTDB taxonomy): domain Bacteria; phylum Pseudomonadota; class Gammaproteobacteria; order Burkholderiales; family Ferrovaceae; genus JAJZRV01. The sequence goes on along the minus strand of JAGWPH010000018.1, from coordinate 2,063 downwards.
GGGTTGGGTTTCGGGATCGGATTCAGGTTCGGGCGCCTGGGCCGGCGCCACATAGGGAAATTGAAAACCACTGAACATATTGCGTGCCTGCTTTTGCATCTGGCCCTGCATTTCCATAAATAACTGGGTGCTCTGTTCCAGGTAATTTCCCATCAGGCCCTGCAGTGCGGGACCCTGGGCATTGAGAAACTGCTTCCAGACGTCCGCATTGACATGGGGCGCTTCGCCACCTCCTGACATTGCACCGTTTTGATCCTGCAGCTTTTTCTGGATGTCCACAAAACTTTGCATCCCCTTTTCGAGATAGTTGCCCATGAAGCCCTGCATGACATTGCCATAGGAACGGATCATCTGGGAAAGCATGTCGCAGGTGAACAGCGGGGCAGTCCCTGATTCTTCATCGAGAATGATCTGCATCAGGATACTGCGCGTCAAATCCTGGTTGGTCTTGGCATCCACCACCTGAAATTCGGTATGCCCCAGCACCAGCAGCTTGACCTCGGAGAGCGTGATGTAGGTGCTGGTCTCCGTGTCGTAGAGACGGCGGTTGGGGTACTTTTTGATCAATCGAACCGGATTTGCCATGACTGGGACCTCAAAAATTTGTGCGACACACAACAGTTACGCTACAATTTGCACCATAATACGGCGATTATTCTAACACAATACTTTAATAAACAGTAAGTTATATATTATCTTGCGGTGCAATAAAATAATATATTGCGTTGCACAAAAAAAGCTTGACAGGCCTCGCGGCACTCTGTATCGTGGGAATTGTTGCGACGCAGCATATGAAGCCGAGTTAGAAACCAACCCATGAGTTTTGATCCTTTCTAAGGAGTGCGCCAAATGTACAGTACACCCGAACAAGTTTCTGAGTTTAACAAATCCGCAGTCAATGCGGCACTGCAACTCACCAAGATTGCCTTCGACACCACCGAGCGTTTGGTAGGTCTGCAACTGGAAGCCAGCAAAGAATCCTTTGCCGACGCCAGCGAGACCTTGCGCTCCCTCAGCGAGGCACGCGACCCGCAACAAATGCTGGACCTGCGCGCCAAGCTCACCGAAACCGGTGCCGGGAAAGTCGCCACCTATTCACGCAGCCTGTACGACGTTGCAGCACATGCCCAAGCCCAGATCTCTGCGTTGCTTGAAGGACATGCCGCCGAATGGAACCAGGCTGTTGCCAGCAATATCGACAAAGCGGTCAAAGCCGCCCCCGTGGGATCCGATGTGGCCATTGCCGCTGTCAAGTCCACGATTGCCGCCACCACTGCCGCCTTTGACGGTGTCACCAAAACCGCCAAGCAAGTGGCCAGTTTTGCCGACGCCAGCGTCAAGGCGACGGTTGATGCCGCTACTGCAGCCATGAAACCTGCTGCCTGAGACCTGACGACCTGGTCTTAACTTCTCCTCCTCCTTTATTGTAAAGGTTCCCTTTCGATAAAGGATTTAACCCCGTAGGTTTTCCTGCGGGGTTTTTTTTGCCTAGAACATGTGCTGTCCGCCATTGATGGAAATATTCGCGCCCGTAATGAAAGCAGCCTCGTCAGAAGCCAGATAAACGATCAGGCCGGCAACTTCTTCCGGCTTTCCCAGACGGCCCACTGGAATCTGCGGCAGGATCTTGGCCTCGAGAATGTCCTGGGGGATGGCCGTCACCATTTTGGTCCCGATATATCCAGGCGAAATGGTATTGACCGTGACGCCCTTGCGCGCCACTTCCAGTGCCAGGGATTTGGTAAAACCATGCATCCCGGCTTTGGCTGCGGCGTAATTGGTCTGGCCGAAAGCGCCCTTCTGCCCGTTGACGGAGGAGACATTGATGACGCGTCCCCAGCCGCGGTCCACCATGCCGTCCATGAAGGGTTTGGTCATGTTGAACACGCTGTTGAGGTTGGTATTGATGACAGCATCCCAGTCCACCTTGGTCATCTTCTTGAAAGTCATGTCACGGGTGATCCCGGCATTGTTGACCAGTACGTCCACTTGCCCGACCTCGGCCACCACCTTGGCTGCCATCCGGGCGCAGTCCTCCGGATCACTCACATCCACCGGGTGCG
>JAGWPH010000163.1 GCA_028870615.1 Betaproteobacteria bacterium | reverse complement strand
TCAAAGCCCTCGGCCACCGCATCCGCAGCAACCCACTTCCGGGGCTTGCCCTGCGGTACCGTGACCCGGCGCACGCGCGCCCCGATGCTTTGAAGTTTGGGAATGACCGCATCGGCATACTTTGCACCGGCGTCGTCGTGGTCGGGCCAGACGGCGACCGTCTTGCCCGCCAGCGGTGCCCAGTTGGTCTTGTCGATGGCGGTTGCCGCGCCACCCATTGCGGTGGTGGCAACGATGCCCACCCGCATCAAGGCGTCGGCACATTTTTCCCCCTCGACCAGCACCACCGAATCCACTGTGGCAATAGCAGGCTGGTTGTACAGGGGGCGAGGCAGCGGCATGCGCATCGCCCGGGCTCTGGCATCCCAGGGCCGGTACTGTTTTCCGTTCGGCGTGTCGTAGCGATAGACACAGGCCAGCAGTTGCCCATCAGTATCAAGGTAATCCCACTTGGCGCTATACGCTCCGAGATCGTCGTAGAGGATGCCGGGTTTGGCGCTGGTCGCCACAACGAGGCAGGGCGCCATCAGCCATTCCCCCACATCATCCAGCAGGTCGCTGAAGCCTGTCGGGAGGTTGAACCTCTTGGCCGCTGCCCAGAGTGCGAATACGTCACCCGACTCGCCCGTGGCGAAGTCGATCCAGATGCCGCGCTTGGTCCCTTCCAATTCGATGACCAGGCTATCGCCGGGATCGCCCTGCAGGTTGCCGACGACGAACTGGGTTCCGCGGCGCTTGCCATGGGGAAACAGATAGGCCAGTACGGATTCGAGTCGATCCAGCAAGCGGGTACGCAACTCGTCCCTGTCGTAGTGTGGGCTCGTGACAGAATCCGTAGCATCATTGAAGTCGAGAAAGGGGGGGGGCCGGCAAGATGGCGACATTCGTTCCGGCATCGGTCATTGGGTGTGTCCTTCAGGAACCCGCGCTTTAAACCAGTCGCCGTTGGCGCGCACGCAGTAATACGCATGGCCAGGCCCCTTGTATTTCTTGTCGGGCACGATCCACAGATGTTCACGCGCGTCGTATGACCAGGTGCCCGGGCCAAATAACGTATCCAGGAAGTCGGGCATTCCCCCATTTGCTAATCGCAGCTCAATCCCACGCTTCATCGGGGCGAGTGCACGGCGTTGGGCACGGTTCAGCATGCCGACACCACTTGATGATCACTGTCATTGTGATCACGGCCGTAAGGTAAGCTCTTGCTAGTGCAGGTGCGTGATCGATTGCGTTCGTGTGCTTCGACTTGTTCGATGCGGTAGAGCACCCGCCCGCCGAGTTTGAGAAACACGGGGCCGGTGCCCTGCATGCGCCAGCGCTCGAGGGTCTTTTCGCTGATGTGCCAGCGATCCGCGAGCTCGCGCGGCGTAACGAAATCTCGGTTCGGATGAGTGTTCATTTTGTTCTCCAGGAGGATGGGCTCGTGCAACCTGACGCCCCTCAAGGGGCTACAGTGAGCGTCGGTCGCACGCGATGACCATCATTGTGGGCACTGAAAAATGACGCTGCAAGGGGTTGAAATCATCTGTTTTTGACGCTGTTACCCATCTGTATCAAATGGCCCCCATTCGCTCGCAATAACCCGCAAATTTCTTGTGTCATAAAACAACACTCGGCTGAAATCGGCCGATTTCCGGTCGCAACGGGGTCGATGTACTTCAGCATTTCCGCATTCCCCCTCAACTCCCTGATCGACCAACCCTTTGAATTGCTCGACCATTTACGGTGTGCAAACCGTCTATTTTTTTCGAATATCAACTGTGGCGACTAACTCGCCATATAGAGAGCGTTTTAACTTGGCTTCTGCCTGGGAAGAAGCGTTCATAGGACCCCGTCTATACCTACAGGAAACCCGATGAGCACTGAAACCACCGTGGCCGCCCAACTGGCGGCCTTGCCCCAAATCCCCATGGCTGAGTTGTGGAAGCTCTGGGACGAGCATTTCCCCCGTCGGCCCGGCACCTGGAATCGGGATTATGTCACCTCCCGCGTCGCCTTCAAGATCCAGGAACGCGCCTTTGGCGGCATTGACCCTGATATCAGGCGAAAGCTGTTGCGCCTGGGAGAATCCCAATCCGTGTTTGGCAAGGGGCGAGGCAATGAAGTGCATTTGATGCCGGGCACCGTGCTGATGCGCGACTGGAATGAGGCCACCCATCGGGTGGTGGTGACGCCAGAAGGGTTCTACGATCTGGATGGCAAGGTGTTTAAAAGCCTATCCGCAGTGGCCCGCCACATCACCGGCACCCAGTGGTCAGGGCCCGCGTTTTTTGGGGTGAAGCGCAAACAGAAAGCGGGGGCATTGTGACCAGCACCCATGTCATGGTCCGCAGGCGCTGCGCGGTCTATGCCCGGGTTTCCACCGACGAGCGCCTCGACCAGTCCTTCAATTCCATCGATGCCCAGCGGGAGGCCGGCCAGGCGTTCATCTTGGCGCAGCGCTCCGAAGGCTGGATTCCGGTGGCTGATGACTACGATGACGGGGGATTCTCGGGCGGGAATATGGAGCGTCCGGCCCTGAAGCGTCTGCTGACCGATATCGAGGCCGGCAAGGTGGACGTGGTAGTGGTCTACAAAATCGACCGTTTATCCCGATCCCTGGCTGATTTCGCCCGGATGGTGGAAACCTTCGATCAGTACCGCGTGAGTTTCAGTGCGGTCACCCAGCAGATCAACTCGGCCACCTCCATGGGCCGGTTGATGCTTAATGTGCTGCTGTCGTTTGCACAATTCGAGCGCGAGGTGACAGGTGAGCGCATCCGGGACAAGTTTGCCGCCTCGAAAGCCAAGGGCATGTGGATGGGTGGCCCCTTGCCTCTGGGTTATGACGTGTCCAACCGGCAATTGGTGATCAACGAGGCCGAGGCCAAGACGGTTCGGCACATCTGGACACGGTTCGCAGAGCTGCGCTCGACGAGCGCGCTATGCCGGGAATTGGGCCGCGATGGCATCACGACGAAAGCATGGACGAACACCAAGGGGGTGTTTCGACCGGGGCGGCCCATCACCAAGCAGAACCTGTACAAGGCGCTGCGCAACCCGGTCTATATCGGCAAGATTCGCCATAAGGGCAAGATCCACCAGGGACTCCACGAAGCAATCATCGACCAGGACCTGTGGGATCAGGTGCAGAGCATCCTGGCCGTGGAATCTCGCGAGCGCCGCGCAGCCACACTCACACGCAACAGTCCTCCGGCACTACTGCGTGGACTCCTCTTTGCGCCAAACGGGGATCGGATGATTCCCACATCCACCCGCAAGAGCAGGGCAGGCAGCGGCAAACAATACTGCTATTACATTGCGAACTCAGACAAGAAGTTCGGGCATGGCACGAACCCGGTGGGCACCCTCCCCGCAAAAGCCATCGAATCCCTGGTGGTCGAGCAGGTCCTGGGCGCATTGCAGTCGCCGGAAACGATCCAGTCCGTTTGGGATGAGGTCAGGCGTCGTGACGTCGGCATCGATGAACCCGCCGTTGTCATGGCCATGTGCAATCTTGCCGTGGTCTGGAATGAACTGTTCCCGGCCGAGCAGACGCGACTGGTTCGTCTGTTGATCGAACGGGTTCAAATTCGTGAGGATGGCCTGGATATCGAATGGCATGCCATGGGTTGGTCGGGGTTAGCCGGCGAACTGGCACCGAACACCATCGGGGCGGAACTGCAAGCCTTTGAGGAGAAAGCCACATGACCGAACTGCGCAAGATGGGACTGGCCCAGTCCAAGCAGCGATCCACCGACACCGGCGTGAAACTGACAACCTTCATTCCGATGCGGATTGTTCGGCACAAAACGAATCGGATCATCGTGCAACCCGGGGCGAATGGCGAACATGCGACGCGGGCAGGAACCGATGCGACGCTGTTGAAAGCCTTGGCGCGCGCGCTCTACTGGCAGCAGTTACTGGACGCCGGTCGCGTAGCCAACATCGCAGAATTGGCGGCAGCGGAGGGCCTCGACAAAGTGCGCGTACAGAAGACTCTCAAGCTCGCGCGGCTGGCACCGGATATTGCCGAGAACATTGCCAGGGGCTGGGACCCGGTGGGCCTGTCGCTGGAGTTCTTCATCCGCCGGGAGTTGCCAGATAATTGGGATGACCAGCGGCAGGTTATAAATACTATTTGCGCGTTGGCTTGCTTAATGGAAAGACAACAGTAACAAACGCAAGGTTTCAGTCTAACCTGAAATTTCAAGATGCAAATCTGATGACTATTTTTCGCTCGAACTGAATCAACAGATTTTTTGGGTGCCTGATCACCCATTACACTGAGTGGACAGTGATGATTTGGTTACTCGATGTTATCCATAACTTCCTTAACTGATGTTGCGACGTACTTGGCGTCAGACTTCGTCATGGGAGATCGATAAACATGCGTGCCAAGTTGATTTTTGTCGAACTCTGACTTCATTTTCAGCGATCGAAAGAACATCGAATCAAGATACAGTTCCGCAGGATCATGCGTGTTGGATTTAATTGCCATTCTTGCAGCCTCATCAATTGCCATCAACTGCGCGAAAGGAAGTCCAAGGGCATTGAGAGAAACGTGGTTTCCGTTAACTGAGCGGTGCAGATTTGTGTCATCCGCGTAGGCATTTAGCCCTTGTGTCATGATTGCGTAGGCGGAAACGCCTAGTGTTTCCTCAAACACGCTCATCAACTCAGAGACTACTGGGAATAGAGTTTCCGGTGAGTAGGTATACTTAATCGTGCTGTGAACATGCCCGACTGACCATAATTGCTTAACCATTAGGCTATCAGCGAATGAGATGAATGCGAAATCAGGGTGGCGGTCAGCAATTTCATCGATGCGATCACGCAAGTTACGTAGCAACTGGGATTGAAGTTTCCCTGTTCTGAGGAGATCCTTTATGCCGATACCATCAATGACTGCAAAAGCAGTAAGTGGACGTTCATAAAGTTCGGTAAGCCATTCAGACTTTACAAAGATTGTGGGTTTACCGTCAAACTTCCAAACTTCAACGCAGGCAACAAATGCGGATTTTGGCAAAAACACCGGAACTTCATGGAACCGGTCATTGATGTTTGGGTACCAGGATAGCTCAACCCAATCGTTACCAATCGAACGTGCGGCCACATAGCTCACGTAACCCATGCCATAAGGATCTCCGTCCTCGCCATTGAAACATTTGATCCATTCCCCCTCATAGCCCGGCATGCAGACTACGTCTCTTACGAACAGGTCTTGATCCAGAGGAATCTCATCGAACTGAATCAGCTTGAAGTCCTGATGATCAAACATTCGGTGCCCAGTTTACGGATTTTAAGTAGCGAAAAACACACAGAGAATACCAGCGAACTTCCCGCGCATGTCGTGAGCAGATCACAAAACCAGACTGGTAAGCAAAACACAGCGCAAACCACCCGCCCGCAACCCCGCATGAATCCTGGCCCTGATGCGGAGGACGACCTTCGCACAAACAGAGAATAGAGACGGAAACGGCCCGTCTGAGGGCCGAAAATGGGGTGATTAACGGTATGTCTGAATTCGCACCATCCGCGAAGCCCCGCCAGCACTGGCCCTGCGCGGGACATGAAAAAGGCCAGAGAAAATCTGGCCTCGGGGAAATGGTGGAGGGTATGAGGATCGAACTCACGACCTTCTGATTGCGAACCAGACGCTCTCCCAGCTGAGCTAACCCCCCACGGTCTTGATATTATAAAGCCTATGGCGTCATCGCGCGCATCTCTTGCCCATCCGCTGGCATTTCTGGGGGCCTTGGTGGCCGTTGGTTTTGCCTGGCTGCCCGCCCTGTGCCTGGCCCTGGGCCATCCTGCGTGGCCGTTTTTCATCGGACTGATCGGGCTGCCCCTGCTGGAATGGCTGGCGGGCGACTATCAGGGCCCCATCCCTTACTGGAATTTCTGGACGTTGCGCGTGATCCTGGTTGGCATCACGCTGCAGGGATTGGTGGGGGCTGATCTGGCACAGGATTATCCCTGGGGATTGGTGCTGCTGGCCGCTGCGGGATCGGGTTTTGCCGCCGGCAGTTCGGGCAATGCCCTGGGTCACGAGCTGGGGCACAGCCGCCTGGTCTGGGATCGACGTCTGGCCAAGTGGTTTTTCACTACCGTGTGCTTCGGTCATTACACCCAGGAACATGGGGCAGGTCACCACGTACTGGTCGGGACGCCCCGCGACAGCCTGTACACCGACATCTCCGACACCCTGGCCTCTTTCTCCCGGCGCAACATGGTCAGGCAGTTCCGCATCGGTGTCGACATCGCGCGGGCGCGCCGCAACTTGTGGTCCGAGGTGGTCGGGCCGATCTTCTTTTATGGCGTGCTGAATCTCGTGATGGCTTATCTGGCGGGCTGGAAGGGCGTCGTGTTCCTGACGATACAAACCATCGTGATGTACATGGTGGACGCGTCGATCACGTTCATCCAGCACTGGGCCCTGCACCGGGAAAAAGTGAATGGCCGCTATGAGCCGATTGGCGCGCGACACACCTGGGATTGCCGCAACTGGATCACGACCCTGGTCTCCTTCAACAACTGCCGCCACGCCGATCATCACCTCTACCCCGGCAAAAATCTCAATGATCTGGCGCAAACGCCCCAAGCACCCCAACTGCCCTACGGCTATGCAGTCATGGGAACCCTCGCGAATTTTCCGCCGCTGTTTCGGCGAGTGATGGCAGGAAGGGTTCAGGCCTCAGGAAGCTGATCCTCGTCCGTCACAGCACCCCGACTGGCGGTGCTCACCAGCTTCATGTATTTGGCCAGTACCCCACGCGTGACATGCGGCGCCGGTTGTTTCCAGGCAGCGCGACGACGGGCCAGTTCCTCATCGGACACATTCAGCTGCAGCAGCCGTGCAGGCGCATCGATGGTGACGGAATCGCCTTCCTGCACCAGCGCGATGGTCCCGCCCACATAAGCTTCCGGCGCCACATGGCCCACCACCATGCCATAGGTGCCGCCAGAGAAGCGCCCGTCGGTGATCAACCCCACGGCATCGCCCAGGCCAGCACCGATGATGGCAGAAGTGGGTGAGAGCATTTCGCGCATGCCCGGTCCTCCCTTGGGGCCTTCAAAGCGAATCACCAGAATGTCGCCGGCGCGGATCTGCCCCGTGAGGATCGCATCCATGGCCTTTTCTTCCGAATCGAACACGCGCGCAGGGCCCGTGATCTGCGGATTTTTCACACCGGTAATCTTGGCCACGGCCCCTTCGGTGGCGAGGTTGCCCTTGAGAATGGCCAGGTGTCCCTGGGCATACACCGGGTTGTCCCACTGGCGAATGATGTCCTGATCCCTGGAGGGATCGGCCGGAATGTCCTTCAGGTTTTCCGCCACGGTCT
>JAGWPH010000162.1 GCA_028870615.1 Betaproteobacteria bacterium | reverse complement strand
GCCAGCGGCCCTTGCCACAGGCCTCCGTCCAAAGGTCATCGGCCAGGACAGAATCCCAGGTCGGCATATGGACGCCATTGGTCACGTACCCAACCGGCACTTCCTCTGTCGGCCAGTAAGGAAAGAGCGGCTCAAAGAGGCGCTGACTCACTTTTCCGTGCAATCGGCTCACACCGTTGACCGCACCGCTTCCGCGAATCGCCAAGTAGGCCATGTTGAAAGGTTCCGATGCGTCGCTTGGATTGTGACGACCCAAGGCCAGAAAATCGTGGGATGTTATGCCAAGCTTCTGCTCGGCATACACACCAAGGTATTGCTCTATAAGGGCTGGATCAAAACGGTCGAAGCCAGCGGACACTGCCGTGTGGGTTGTAAAGAGGTTTCCCGCTCGGGTGACGGCCAATGCCACTTCGAAAGACTGCCCCGTCTCCTGCATGAAACTGTACGCGCGTTCCAGCACGGCAAAAGCCGCATGCCCTTCATTCAAATGGCAGACCTCCGGCTTGATGCCGAGCGCCACAAGCAGCCGCCATCCGCCAATCCCGAGCAGCATTTCCTGCTGTAAACGCAACTCCAGCCCGCCTCCGTAAAGCTCGCTGGTAATGCCCCGATGCGCGGGATAATTTGCCGCATCATTGCTGTCAAGCAGATACAACTTGACCCTGCCGACCTGAACTTCCCAGGCACGCAGCCAGACTGAGTAGCCTGGCAAGGCGATTTCTAATCGCAACCACTCGCCGTTTGCCTGGCGCAATGGAGAAATCGGCAATTGCCCGGGATCGTTATATGGGAAGAGCGCCTGTTGCGCGCCATCCATGTCGATCACCTGACAAAAATAGCCTTGCTGGTAGAGCAGCCCCACGCCGATCACCGGAATGCCCAAATCGCTGGCAGCCTTGAGTTGGTCGCCCGCCACGTTGCCCAGTCCGCCAGAGTAAATGGGCAATGCTTCGCTCAACATGAATTCCAAGCTGAAATATGCAATACAGCTCAGTTGGGATTGCGGGTAGGTTTTCTGGAACCACGCGGGAGCCTCCGAAGCTTCCCGCCTGGTTTGCACCAAATGGTCAACATCCTTCCGGAAAGCGGAATCGGTTAAAATCAGTTGAAGTTTGTCACGCGAGACCGTCTGTAGGACAACCCAAGGATTTTGAGTGCGCTCCCACAGCACAGGATCCAGCTGCTTCCATATTCGGTCAGTGGCATGGTTCCATGACGAACGCATATTCAGGGCAAGTCCAGCCAAGGCGTCGAATCCCTCGATATCCCTGGACAAAAGACGCTGTTTCATAGGATCGACCTGGGTTGGCTTGCCCATGACTTCTCATTCAGGCGCATCCAGCGCAGCAGTGACGATGGCCTGTGCTTCCGTCTGGATGCGACCCAGATGCTCCTTTCCATGAAAACTCTCGGCATAAATCTTGTAAACATTCTCCGTGCCTGAGGGACGCGCCGCAAACCACCCACTTTCGGCAATCACTTTCAAACCGCCAATGGATGCGCCATTTCCAGGTGCCTGGGTGAGGATGCTCTGAATTTTTTCGCCAGCCAGCCCGTCAGAATGCACCCGTTGTGGTGAGAGCTGCGCCAGCATTCGTTTTTGTTGCGCTGTTGCCGGGGCCTCAATACGGTCGTAAACAGGATCGCCAAACTCGCTGGCAAGCTTACGGTAGATTTCGCCGGGATCGCGACCCATGCGCGCGGTAATTTCCGCCGATAACAAAGCCGGGATCATGCCGTCCTTATCCGTTGTCCAGACAGTCCCATCCCTACGGCTAAAAGAGGCCCCCGCGCTTTCCTCTCCACAAAAACCAAGCGAGCCGTCGAGCAAGCCATCCACAAACCACTTAAAACCAACCGGCACTTCGTAGAGTTTCCTGCCGATCTTCGCCGCGACAAAATCGATCATCCGGCTACTGACTACCGTCTTGCCAACTGCCGCATCCTCGCTCCATTTTGGTCGATGTTGGAACAGGTAGAAAATCGCAGCACAAAGGTAATGGTTGGGCGGCAGCAGCCCAGTGCTCCTGGTGACAATCCCGTGCCGGTCATGGTCGGTATCACAGGCGAAGGCAATGTCGAAGCGATCCTTAAGGCCAATCAAGCTCCGCATTGCGTAGGGCGAGGAGGGGTCCATACGAATCTGACCATCCCAATCCAGAGTCATGAATCGAAAAGTCGGGTCAACAACTTCGTTCACAATCGTAAGATTTAGATCATAGTGTTCGGCAATTGCACGCCAGTAGTGGACCCCTGCGCCACCGAGCGGATCAACACCCATACTGATGTTCGCGCTACGAATTGCACTCATATCAAGTACGTTGCCGAGATCGCTTATGTAAGCATTGAGAAAGTCATGTCGATGCGTTGTAGTGGCGCGCAGAGCCTGCTCGAAGGAGATCCTTTTCACACCCTTCAGGGCGTTTTTCAGAAATTCATTGGCCCGGGCCTGAACCCAACCGGTCACGTTTGCGTCTGCTGGACCGCCATGGGGTGGATTGTATTTAAAGCCGCCATTGTCGGGAGGGTTGTGCGAGGGTGTGATAATGATCCCATCCGCAAAGCCCGTAGTGCGCTCGCGGTTGTAAGTGATAATTGCGTGGGAAACTGCAGGAGTGGGCGTGTATTCGTCATGCTCCGCCAGCATAACATCCACGTCATTGGCAGCCAACACTTCCAGTGCACTGAAAGAGGCAGGGACAGACAGCGCGTGTGTATCCACGCCAAGAAATAACGGGCCGTTTATGCCCTTCCACTTGCGATAATCACAAATGGCCTGACTGATGGCCAGAACATGCCATTGATTGAACGTGTTTTTAAAGGAGGAACCTCGGTGCCCCGAGGTTCCAAACTCAACCCGCTGTTCTGGGGCTGAATAATCGGGCACATCAGTGAAATAGGACGAAACAAGTCTGGGCACATCAACCAGCATTGCCAACGTGGGCAGAGTGCCTGCCAACGGGCTAACATTCGCAGGAGTATCTTGACTCATGATCGCATGACCTCATTGTACAAGTCAGGTGCTGCTCTTGATGGTCTGATCGAGAATTGCGGAAGGATTCAAGCTATCGACCATCGAACTCGGAATCAGGATCGTGACTCCACGTTCCTTTGTAGTCTCGTAAATAATATTCATGGCCCGAAGTTGAAGCGCTGCTGGATGGCCAGCGTAAATATCTGCAGCCTCGACAAACTTTCCCGCAATTGCGGCTTCGGCTGACCCGAGAATCACTCGCGCCTGCTTTTCGCGCTCAGCCTGGGCCTGACGAGACATGGCATCCTGCAAGGCCTCTGGAATGGCAACGTCGCGAATCTCCACCGAACTCACCGATATACCCCATGGTGCGGTTTTTTTACCGATTGCTTCCTTTAATTGCTCGTCAGCTTCCTTGCGATCAGATAGCAATGCAGACAACATCGAAGAACCGATCATCTCGCGCAGTGAAGTTTGTGCAACCCGATCGATGGCCTCCCGATAATTGGTGATTGCCAACGCTGCTTTTTCAGCATCGTGCACATGCCAGAAGATGATTGCGTCGACGTTGACCGGAACGGTGTCCTTTGTAAGCGCCTGCTCGGCGTTGAAGGCTGTGGTCTGAATACGTCCGTCGATCACTGCGATTACATTGTCCATGATCGGGATGATGGCGAACAGACCAGGTCCCTTGACGCTTTGCAGTTTTCCCATCCTCAGAATGACAAACTTCTGCCAGGCATTGGCCATTTTCAGCGAAAGCGCAATGATGGCCGCCGCACCAAAGAATGGCAACGCAAGATAGGGGTTTTCCCATCGGCCAATAGCGAGCCCCGCAAGGATAAGGATCAAGACCATGAATGATGTGATTGGATTCATTTTCATTGCTCCTTGTTATTAGGGTAAATTGCAATTATGAGTTCAAAGTTTACTTCCTTACCGACCATCGAAAAATCTAATGGCATTTAGCAATTCGTGAAAATTGTAAATAATGTAATCGGGCCTTACGCCCCCCTTTTCCTGCGTTCCCTGATTTGACTTAAAAAAAACTGTTTTCATCTTGAGTTTCTGTGCCCCATACACATCGCGGTACATGTCGTTTCCCACAAACAGAACCTCTGATGGTTCCATTTTCATGGCTGCCAGTGCTGCTGCAAACAGGCGTTTGTCGGGCTTGCGGTACCCCAGGTTTCCAGAAATTATGATCGGGTCAAAATATTCAGACAACCCGACGGCGTTGAGCTCTGGGACTGCGTAGGCGGCTTGGCCATCTGAAATGATTGCAAGACGGAATTTGTGGTGTAGTTGCCGGATTGTGTCCTCTACACCAGGATAAAGTTGTAACCGGAAGCGCGATCCGGCACGATGCGTTTCTGCCAGGAACCTCGGAAGCTGTTCAAGTTTCTCTATCG
>JAGWPH010000161.1 GCA_028870615.1 Betaproteobacteria bacterium | reverse complement strand
CTTGATCGTGGATTACGTATTGACCATTGCAATCTCGGTGGCCAGCGGTGTCGATGCCGTATTCAGTTCCTTGCCAGTGGGGTGGCAACCCTACAAGCTCGTGACGGAACTGGGGCTGACGCTCCTATTGATGTTTCTGAACCTACGCGGTATCAAGGAAAGCATCAGGGTCTTGACACCGATTTTCATAGGGTTTGTGGTAACCCACATGTTTCTCATCATTTATGGCGTCGCCGTGCGTGGCACAGAACTGCCCGGCATCGTATCCCAGACCCTCAGTGAGACGAGCGCGTTGGCAGGCCAGATGGGTTGGGTTTTTGTCGCTTCGTTGTTTTTACGAGCTTATTCACTAGGAGGCGGCACTTATACCGGGATTGAAGCCGTATCCAACAATATCAATGCCCTGAAGGAACCCCGGGTGCATACCGGCAAACTCACCATGTTCTACATGGCGCTCTCGCTGGCATTTACAGCGGCAGGCATCATCTTGCTGTACCTGCTTTGGCAAGCCACCCCCTCTGCTACAGGCGAGACACTCAATGCCGTAGCGTTCCGTTCAGTCATTGGCTCACTCGGTCTGGGTTCAGGCACCTCCTATTTCCTGCTGACAGTCGTCCTTCTTCTGGAAGGAGCCCTGCTCTATGTCGCCGCCAACACGGGCCTGCTAGGCGGCCCAGCCGTGCTAGCCAACATGGCCAATGACGGATGGGCTCCGACGCAATTCAGCTCACTCTCCAGCCGATTGGTCACCAAATACGGGATCTTGATCATGGGCTTTGCTGCCATTCTGATTCTGATCTGGAGCAGTGGTTTGGTGGATTTGCTGGCTGTGCTCTACAGCATCAATGTGTTTTTGACCTTTACCCTATCGTTACTGGGCCTCTCCGTTTACTGGTGGAAGCAACGGAAAATTCAAGCCCGCTGGCTGCCGCGATTGACACTGTCCCTGGTAGGGCTCCTGGTCGCATGCAGCATTCTAATCATCACCCTGGTCGAAAAGTTTTTTGAAGGCGGTTGGATGACTACGATGATCACAAGCTCGGTTATCGCTGTTTGCCTGCTGATTCGCTGGCATTACAAGGAAACAGAAGCCCAAATGGCCAAAGCCGATGCCTTTCTTGCCAGCCTGCCTGCAGAGCCGGTGGCCCATCCGCCAGCAATCGATCCCAATGCCCAGACCGCTGTATTTATGATCAGTCGCTCGCGTGGCGCTGGCATGCATACCATTCTTTGGGTTCAGCGCCTCTTTCCCAACATTTTCAAAAATTTCGTATTCCTCAGCGTGGGTGCAGTAGACACCCAGAGTTATGGCGGGGAAGGCTCGTTGGAAGGATTACAGGAGGAAGTCCACACCGCCTGCGATTACTATGTCAATTTTTGCAACCGCAACGGCATTGCAGCCAAGTCTTACGAAGCCTATGGCACCGATCGTGTAGATGAACTCACCAAACTGGCACTCAAAGTACGCGAAGAATTTCCGAATTGCGTGTTTTTTGCCAGCAAACTGATCTTTGTACACGACAACTGGCTCACCCGGATCCTGCACAACCAGACCGCTTTAACCATGCAGCGCGTATTGCACCTGCAAGGCATGTTCATGGTGATCTTGCCGATGAAAGTGGATTAGTGTGCACGAGCAATCAAGGTTGAAAAATCCATGTCTCGATTGACCATGATCACGAAAGGGTAACCCCGTTTAATCACGATCACTGGCCCTAGCGCGGCATTTCCGGAAAATCCAACCCTTGCCGTATCCACCAGGATCTGTCCTGCTGCATCACCGGCCAAGGTATTGCCGGCTCCACCCAAAATGGTCACTCCTCCTTCTGGTGGCGAAATGATCCGCGCCAGACCTGCTGTCATGAACTGTCCGCCAAGCCGGGTCCAGAACCGATTGTCCACCTCATCCTTCATACCGGACTGACCGGCACGATCTGCAGCCTGCATGTCATCCAGATTAAAGCTCTCGCCACCGGGAAGAATCAAACGATGGAACATTGCCATGATGCGTTCCTGTCCGATGACCACGTGCGCGTTGTATTCACCGATGACCCGGCTTCCCTTGGGAATAGCCAGAAAATTACCGTGAATGGAATCGTAGACATCTTCCGTGACCTGCGCCGTAAGCATTCCGGGCAAATCACTGTTGACCTGGGTGAGCAGGACAGCCGGGATCAGCGAACCCTCCAGAACTTGCCTCTGGCTGGTTGGTTTGACCGGAATGAGAGGCGTCTGGGCACGTGACAATTTAGTCGGAACGACAGTTTCCTGCGAATTTCCGGAACGCACTTTAAAGTTGTCACGCATCGCGAGATCAACAGGCAGCCGTTTGCTCAGGGATTCAGCAATCCCTGTCGGCTCGGTGGGCAAGGCATCGCGCACGGTTGGGGGAGAGATCACCGGCATTGCTGTAGAAGGGCTGGGTATAGCATCCGGGGAGCGATTAATGGCCAGCATCCGGCTTCCTGCAACCAGTGCGTCCCGTTTTTCTGATTCAAGGCGCTGGATATGCCGAGACTCCTGTTCGACTTCATTGATCTTGTGCGCCGGTTCAGAAACGACTTCACCCACTTGTTGCCGAACCAACTCTTGACGCAATCCGCTCATGGATGGCTCTTGACCCAACACAACAGGGTTATCTTCGGGCGACGATTGGGGTCCCGGATGAGCATCAACTTTAGAAAACAAGGATCCCTGAATTGCAAATCCCACAATGACACCCAACCCTAACCCTCCTGCGACCAACCAGTGCAAATTTCGACGCACTTTGCCCGTAGAATGGGTTGGATAGGCTTGGTCCGATTCTTCCCATGCACCGCTCATGATGCTCACCTTTCAATCCCTAAGTTGCTCAAAACTTCGTTCTGCTATTGGATATTAGAGGACATGTCAGGCCAGTTCTGCTTGCCGGGTTTTTTGGCATATTTTCGGTTGATGACCCGAATTTCGGTATTACCTAGCTTGAGCAGTACCTCCGGCATCAGCCGCTGAACCACGAAAAACTCTTCCTTGACAATGTAATTGACCAACACGGCGCCGTTTTCATCAACCATGAAAAGGGCAGGCAACGCTTGGGGTGATCGCACCTTGATCCAGGTAAAGCGCCCATCATCAAAAACCGTGATGGGACGGAAATCACCTTCGCCCTCAATGTCGTATCCAAAATTCAGTTGCGCAGGGTCCAATGCTTCGGATGAAAGTGTTTCGGAGGAAACCTCAGCGGCGGCTTCAAAAATGTTCTTTGGCCCGACTCCTTCAGTGTTGCTCCATGAAACTTTTTGAACCCATCGGCCCTGCAACGTGGTGCTTTTGAAGAGAAGCTGGTACACCCGGCGATCTGTCACCAGCGTGCCCGCCGTAAACAGGTCTGCCCTCAGGGGTTTGATAAAGAGATGGCCGGGTAATTCTTCCACCATCCACTGCACCGTGTCCCCTAATGCCAGTCCCGTGACCTTCTCGTCAGCAGCCAGCTGGATATCTGTGGGCACCCCAGGAATGGTCATGATGGTAAATGTACTGTTTGGGTCGTATCGGAATACCACCAGACGCTGGTCTCCAGTCATAGAAACGGTTTCACTCTCGGCTTTTGCGGGATTGAAGGACAACATCAGCCCAAGCAAAACAATCGTCACGATCATTTCATTACAATGCCGCATGATCACTTCTCGAGATCGGTATTCACCAGAAAATGTGTCACAAACAATCCAACGGGATTGCTGAGGAGCTCCTCCTCGGACTTGGGAGGCACGGTCGTGAAATGAATTGTCAGTACAAACTTTTCACGATTGGCAATGGGATTGCCCGCATTGCGGCGCTCGGTAGCCACCCTAACCAGAGCCACTTGGTCTTGAATCAAAGAAACACTGGAGATGGCCACTGTGCGCGTCAAGGTCGGATCCCGCTTGAGTTCGGCCATCGGCCCGGCACGTTGGATCCAGTCGGTAAACTCAACTGTCGCCTTACTACGGGTTACACGATAGGCCTCCGACAGATATTGCTCGGTGAGATGGGAGTCCAGGGTTAACAACTGTCGCGCCCACTGGGCAATAAAGTAACGTTTTTCTGGAACGCCTGGCTGGTATTGCTGGGCTGCCATAGGGGCCGGGACCACAGCCCCCTCCTCGACTTTTTCGAGGACGAACGGAACAACGGTTTTAAGCGGCGCCATCATCGCCAATGCGATACAGGCTGCTGTCAATGCCAGGAGCAATCCCAGGCAAATGAGAAAGTAACGATTGCGTTCGACGACGGGAGCACCCTGAACCTCAAACCAAAGTTGCTCTGGGCGCGGACAAACACCTGGAGGGGCGCCCCGTGGCGGAAGCTTCGAGTTTGGATTCTGCTGTGAATCCTTGGAGCCAAAATACCTGGTCAGCCAGCGGGAGGCCATGGATGCAACTCTCATTTGATTGAGTGTTGATTTCAACACGGCCCCGGCTATCGCGACTGAAGGAGAAAGACAATCAAAACGTACTGATCCATCTAATTCCTGGCGACAATCCTGCCAAAATATTTATCTATTTATAATCATAATGTTACAAATCTTTTAGAGAGAATCCAATATTCGGATCAAATGCTTTATGCTATCTTTGCCGGGTTTATAACAGTGACCTATGTCATTGCTAATTCATTTCGTGTCGAGGAGATTATTATGGGTGCCATTCTTCAATCACTGGGCCGTACCGTCGCTGCCGGATTTGTTTTGCTGGTTGTCATCGTGGCCATCGTCGGCGGCG
>JAGWPH010000160.1 GCA_028870615.1 Betaproteobacteria bacterium | reverse complement strand
GGCGCTTTGCGGGAGTCAATTTCAATGAGGCCTTCGCGACCCCTGACCGGCATGCGCACCATTGCGCCTTCCCGGTTGATGAGCTCAGCCTCGGCGGGCAGGCACACCAGCTTGACCGAGTGGCCCGCGAGGGCGAGCTTGGCGCCCAGCAGCGATCCGTAGGAGGCGCCCAGAATGAGAATGTTGTAAGTTTTTTTCATAATAGACAGGGTGTGCAGGAGGGATACTAGGAGAGGCTGTCCCTGGAGAAAAGCGACTTATCTTGGCAGCAGATACAAATTAAATCTATATCTGTTGGGGGCGACGCATTGCTAGAATGCTCGTCCGGCTTATCGAGCCTGCCCGGTAACAACTGATCCGTGCCGAAGTGCCGGGTCTTTACAAATATCGCTTGTATATCCCAAAAAAGATGACGGAAAAGGGCAAGATGACAGTCCATAACTTCAGCGCAGGCCCAGCCGTTTTGCCGAAAGAGGTCCTGCTGCAGGCGCAAGCCGAATTGGCCGGCTGGCACGGTAGCGGCATGTCAGTGATGGAAATGTCGCATCGCGGCAAGGAATTCATGGCGATCGCAGAGACGGCAGAAACTGACCTGCGTGATTTGATGGGCATCCCGGCCAACTACAAGGTATTGTTCCTGCAAGGCGGGGCCAGCCAGCAATTTGCCATGGTCCCCATGAATCTGTTGCGCGGCAAAACCTCGGCCGATTATCTGAACACCGGCGAGTGGTCGAAAAAAGCCATTAATGAAGCCGGAAAATTCTGCCGGGTCAATGTGGTGGCAAGCTGCGCAGACAGGCCTTTTACCAGCGTGCCTGATGCGGGCACCTGGCAGCAGGATCCGGACGCCGCCTATTTGCACATCACGCCGAACGAAACCATTGGGGGTGTGGAGTTCTTCTGGCTTCCGGAGAGCGGCAATGTCCCACTGGTGGCTGACATGTCCTCCACCATTCTGTCGCGTCCAGTTGATGTATCCCGGTTTGGATTGATTTATGCGGGGGCGCAAAAAAACATGGGCATCGCCGGCCTGACCGTAGTCATTGTGCGTGATGACCTGATCGGGAAAGCCCACGCCGGAACACCATCCATGCTGGATTACAAAATCCATGCCGACAACGGCTCGATGTACAACACTCCGCCGGCCTATGCTCTGTACATGGCCGGCCTGGTATTTCAGTGGCTAAAACGCCATGGCGGCCTGACGGCGATGGAGAAGGCCAACATCGCCAAGGCTGAATTGCTGTACGGAGCCATTGATGCCAGCAATGGATTTTATAAATGTCCCGTTGCTCCTCAAAACCGCTCCCGGATGAATGTGCCATTCACCCTGAAGGATGCGAATCTGGATTCCGGATTCCTGAAGCAGGCTGAGGGACGCGGCCTGCTTCAGCTCAAGGGGCACCGCTCGGTCGGCGGCATGCGCGCTTCAATTTACAACGCCATGCCGCTTGCAGGGGTACAGGCACTGGTTAATTTCATGAATGAGTTCTCTGAAAAAAATGGCTAACAACTTCCGTATCCTCACCCTGAACAAGATTGCCCATGAAGGGCTAAAGCGCTTCCCGGCAGAAACCTACCAGGTTGGCGCCGACGTGGAGGAGCCGGATGCCATCCTGGTACGCTCGCAGGCGATGCATGACTTGAAAATTCCTGATAGCGTGAAGGCCATTGCGCGCGCCGGTGCCGGAACCAACAACATTCCTGTCGCAGCGATGAGCGGGCGAGGCGTTCCGGTATTCAATGCGGCTGGCGCGAATGCCAATGCAGTCAAGGAACTGGTGCTGGCCGGCATGCTGTTGGCGGCCCGCAATGTCGTGCCGGCAATGCAGTTTACCGCAGGATTGCAGGGCAGCGATGCTGACCTGCACAAGCTGGTTGAGAACGGCAAGAAACATTATGCGGGGATTGAACTGCACGGCCGCACGCTTGGCATCATCGGGCTGGGTTCGATTGGCCGCCTGGTGGCAGACACCGCCCTGGCATTGGGAATGCGCGTCTATGGTTACGATCCTGAAATCACCGTGGAGGCTGCCTGGAACTTGTCTTCGCAAGTGAAAAAAGCACACAGCGTCGAGGAATTGCTCAAGCATTGTGATTTCGTGACCCTGCATGTTCCGCTGCTGGATACCACGCGCGGATTGATCAACATGCAGCGGTTGCAGGCAACGAAGGCCGGCTGCGTACTGCTGAATTTCTCGCGCGATGCGATTGTCGATACCGATGCCGTACTGGTCAGTCTGGCCAGCCGGCATCTGCACAGCTATGTGTGCGATTTCCCGGCACAAAAACTACAGGGACAGCCCCATGTCATCGCCCTGCCACATCTTGGCGCCTCCACCGAGGAAGCGGAAAAAAATTGCGCAGTGATGGTGGTGGATCAGGTACGCGAGTATCTGGAACATGGCAACATCACCAACACCGTCAATTTTCCGATGCTGGTGATGCCGCGCGAATCGGCCTTCCGCCTGGCGATTGCCCATTCCAATGTGCCGAACATGCTGGGCCAGATTTCCACCACGCTGGCACGGGCCGGCATCAACATTCACAACATGATGAACAAGTCGCGGGGCGATATCGCCTATACCCTGACGGATAATGACTCAGCGCTACCGCCAGCGGTGATCGCGCAGATTGCCGCCATTCCTGGCGTGTTGATGGTGCGTGACCTTACCCTGTACGGGTTTTCATCCCACGGGTGAAGTCCGCATCAGCCCGCCAGCAGGTTGACCAGCCCGTCCAGCCCGACGAAATTGAACGAATAGTCAGCCTGTGACCTGACAATCGGTTTTGCGTGGTAAGCGATGCTGATGTCCGCTTGCGCCATCATATTCAGATCGTTTGCACCATCACCGATGGCGATAACCTTTGCCGACCTGTTTTGAAGCCCATTGCGAACCTTGATCAACCAGTCAGCCTTGCCTTGCGCATCCACAATGGGCCCCGCCAGCCTGCCGGTTAGTTTGCCGTTGGCGATTTCCAGTGTATTGGCACAGGCATAGTCAAGGCCCAGCCTGGTTTTCAGTCGTTCGGTAAAAAACCTGAAGCCGCCAGAAACAAGCAATGTCCTGATGCCATGCGCCTTCAGTCGATCAAGCATGATTTCCGCACCGGGACTGATTTCAAGACGCTCGTCATAGACCCGCTGCAGGGCCTGCTCGTCAAGCCCCTGCAACAATGCCACGCGGCGACGCAGGCTTTCTGAAAATTCCATCTCGCCACGCATCGCCGCCTCGGTAATCATTGCAACCTGCGGTTTGAGTCCGTGCATGTCGGCGATCTCATCGATGCATTCGATGGTGATCAGCGTGGAATCCATGTCCATCACCACCAGGCCGAAATCCGACAATGACCGGCCGCGCGGGACGAAACCGTAGTCCAGTTGATTGGCCAGGCAATACGCGGAAATTCCGGTGTGTTCCCGTGCTTCCCTGAAACACCATGCGTGCTCACCGATTTGCTCGCAACCATGGGGTTGTATCAGCATGGAAAGGTGATCGAGGTGTACGACGTCAATGGCGCGGGTGGCTTGTATGATGAGATTCACGCGATCACCCCAGAACGCCCGTCGGCTTGAGCGGTTGCAGGAACGACGGGTTGATGAACAGCCTTTCCCGGCCTGCCTTGACCTCCTTGAGGATACCGGTCTCGCAGGAGCTGAACGAATACCGACTCGGCAGGTTCCCTGCCACAGGCCGGTGTCGCCTCAAGTCGAATCTTTTCTGCAGTCGTTTCAGGCAGTTCCCGTATCAACCGGGTCCTGGCGGTTGTCCACACTGCCGTTTCAAACACCGCCCGCAGCATGTAGGGAACCCGGTCTTCCCACCGGCCATGGGATGTCACAGCGCGCAGGGGCCGATGGTAGCCAGCCTTGTGCCGGATGATGTAACGCGACAAATACAGGACGGGAACAAGGTCCCCGGCAAGCTTCAATCTCAACACCTGCGGGTGTATGCGGATTGGTGTGGAAATGCGTGGGATCATCCCTTCAAAAGTCACCAATAAACCTGATCGAGGCTGCCGACATTGACCAGGATGACTTCTTTCTCAGTAATGATCATCTCCAGTGTGATTCGATATTTCATGTTGATGGACACACCGGAGAGGCCTTCAAGCCTCCCTTTTAGGGCATGCAATCGTAGAGAACGGTGACGGGGATTGGCTTCCAGTAATTCTAGGGTCTTGATGTATTGGCTGATCGCATCAGGGTGTCGTTTAATGAAACGTGCAGCTTTTCGGTTGTACTGCTCAGTAAATATCAATTGCCAGGTCATGCAGCCAGTTTGCCGAGCTTCTTGATGCGCTGGATATGTTTGGCCACGGTTTCTTTGACAAAACGTCCCGCTTCAATATCTGCCCTGGATTCTGCCAAAGCCGCTTCCAATTCGCACTCACGAAGATGCTGGTACTGCTCACTGCTCATGACCACGTACTTGACCCGACCACGAACTGTTAGCGAAACCTCGGGCTGGCCAACCAAAGCCTCCTCAATGGCTTTTACACCCCTTGTCTTCAATTCGTTGGCAGAAATCACACTCATACAGCCTCTTGTAAAAAGTATTGTTCAGAGTATTGTACAGAATGCTACTTAAAATGCAAACCGCGCGATCCACCGGGAGAAACATCAGCCTGGGGGCCGGTTGATGTGCCGGCGATTGTGTACGTCCGCTACGGAGAAAAATCCCGCCGGGATCCTGGCTGCTCGAGGTCACTGCGCGCGGCGTTTTGCGTGTGCTATATTTTCAACGACAGTTAAGAGGAATTGCGCCATGCCCATCCACAAGGTCAAATTAAAACGCAAACGGGAAATCGCCGATGGAACGATGGCGTTTCATTTTGAAAAGCCCGGGGGGTTTGCCTACAAGGCAGGCCAATCTGCGGACTGCACTCTGATCAACCCCGCCGAAACCGACGCCGAAGGCAACACACGGGCGTTATCTTTGGCGAGCGCCCCTTATGAAGACGATCTCATGCTGGCGACACGGATGCGTGACACTGCGTTCAAGCATGTATTAAAGACAATGGATCCGGGCACGGAGGTCATTCTGGATGCCCCTCATGGCTCGTTCACGCTCCACAACAATGCGGGTATTCCAGCTGTTTTCCTCACCGGCGGTATTGGCGTTACGCCTGTGAGGAGCATTGTTCTTCAAGCTGTTCACGACAATGTTCCGCACCGGATCCTTGTCTTTTATTCCAATCGAAGGCCAGAAGATGCGGCATTTCTGGACGATTTAATGGAATCTCACGGGTCAAACCCGAACTATACCTTTGTCGGTACGATGACGCAGATGGAAAAGTCCAGCCGCGAGTGGCATGGGGAAACCGGATTTATCAGTAAAGCCATGCTCCTGAAATACATCGATGATCTGACGCTTCCTATCTACTACATCGACGGTCCGCCCGCGATGGTAAATGCGATGCGTAAAATACTGAGCGCAGCGGAAGTCGATGATGACAATATCCGCACGGAGGAGTTTTCAGGTTACTGATGACTTCTGAATCCAGAATTGATACATACCGAAAAATGTGTCCGGATTCTCACTTTCGAATAACTGCCACTGACCGAGATTGGTGAGTGTTTGATCATCGGGGAAACGCAGTCGATAGGCACTAGCCACTCTGGGATCTAATTCAAACCCAAGAAAACCCAGATTGTTTTCCCGCAAAAACGAGTCAATGGCTGTCAATGTCATGCGATGCTCTTGAACGTGAAAAAGCAAATCACGACAAGCGCTGGTACTGAAAAAATCGAGCGCTCTTACTGCCCTACCGAGATTTTCATGTTTGTCTAAATCAAGCAGATATTGTCTGCACTTTCGAATTTCGTTGGCCGTGGTCCCATAACCTTGCCCGGCGATAATGGCACGCGCTTTAACGATGTCACGTCGCGCCAATTCGCTGTAAAAGCCGAGCTTCATGAACCCGCCAGGACGAAGGATGGACAGAAGTACCCGCCACCCTGCCCAAGGATCGGCAAGGTGATGTAACACACCTACCGACTCAATAACGTCGAAGTCACGCCCGATTTCCCCTAAATTCAGCAGGTCCGCCTGAACGTACTCAATGGACGTCAGGCCAAGTTCCCGCGTCTTGCGTTTGGCATAACCAAGGCTGCTCAGACTCAAGTCAACGGCCAGTACTGTCGCCCCATGGAGTTGTTTGGCAGTTGCAATTGAATGCTGACCAGTACCGCATCCGGCAATTAAAACCTCAGCGTTACCCGTCATGGTGTGATACTTCAAAACAGCCAGCGGGAATTTTTGGGACAAGTATCCGAGGACATGCCTTGCTTTCGGTGTTGGCGCCACCTTAATCCAGCGTGGGTAGGGATTATCCTCATACTGGTTCTGAACCAGTAGCGACACATCGTCTTCGATACGGGTCACTCGGGAAATCGTAGCTCGCAACTGGCGCTCTTCTTCCGGTTCGCATATCTGTTGTACGAGCACTGCCTTCACCGGGTCAGGCCAATGTGTATCCAGGAGCCGGGCGGCAAGCGGGACGGAAAAGAGCGGAAAGTAGGTTGCAACCGCTATTGGCCAAAGTGCCGGAACCTCAGTCCCGGCCTCAAGTGCCGCAACCAGTGAATTTCGTAAATCACCCGCCTTTCGGATCTCTGCATCGGTATGAGAGAACACGTATTCATTAATAAAACATTGATTCGCCAGGGCACAGTAGAAATCCATGGCCATACCAATGGCGCACCCGGAAGCCTTCGTTTCACCAATGGCTTCGAGCATGGCACACCGCACCGTGGTCAGAAAACGCTCGGTCTCAATGTCATCGATATGGGCAGAATTGAGTAAGGCACACAGCAATGGATCAGATTGAAGGGCGGTGAGGCCGCCCGACCCAAACAGATCTTGAATTGACAACCGTAGGGGCCAGGCATTGGTTGCCCGCGCCATGGCCTCCTGAATGTCCGGGTTAAGCTTAACTAAATCGATGCAAACCCCTGCAAGATCGGTTGGTCTTCCCCAGGTTTCGGTCAAAGCGCGAACCAGTGCCAATCGGACCTCGGTGTTGTCAGCCGTGATATGCAGATGCTTGACACATGTTACGAAGATGTTTTTTGCTTCAACTGTTTCTTTAAGCTGAAGAGATTGCATGATGCAATTCATGGACATCACCGACTTGCCTTGTGCGTTGAGCACCAAGGCAAGATTGTTAAGAGCCATGGCATAATCGGGCTTGATCTGCAGTGCACGCCGGTAGCTCGTTACGGCGTCATCAAATTGCCCAAGGTCATTTAAGGCAACACCCAGGTTGCTGTGCGCTTCGGCGAAATCGGGTTTGAACTTTAGTGCCAGGTGATAACTTGCCACCGCGTCGTCGGGCCGTCCGAGATCTTTCAAGGCACTGCCCAGGTTGTAATGCGCTTCGGCGTAGTCTGGCCTGAACTTTAGTGCCAGGTGATAACTCGCCACCGCGTCATCAAGTCGTCCGAGATCTTTCAAGGCATTACCCAGATTGTTGTGCACTTCGGCGAGATCGGGCCTGAACTTCAGTACCCGGTGATAACTTGCCACCGCGTCATCAAGCCGCCCGAGAGCTTTCAAGGCATTGCCCAGGTTGTAATGCGCTTCGGCATCATCAGGCATGAGTTCTGTTGCCCTTTGTAGCTCGAACAATGCCATTTTATTTTGTGCTTTAAGGGAAGCTCCCAGTGCCTTCCAGACTAATCCGGAACCCGGATACCGCTCGAGCAGTTTGCGTGCCAGGTTTTCCATCTCCATATGGCGCCCGGAATTGAACAGGGAAGCAAGCCGGTTGGTTTCAGCCGGTGGCGGTACAGAAACTTTCGGTTGGGTGGTTTGAGTGGCCAGACGTGCTGCCAATTTGTTTTGGCAACATTTTTTGTATTTCATCCCGCTACCGCAAGGGCAAGGATCATTTCTTCCGGCGTTCATTCACAAACCTTTTCATATTGAGCATTTGCCCAACCCGCTAATTTGAGGTTGGGTATGGCACAACCACGGGCATTACAGTGCACAGAAGGGCACAGAGAAATCTGGCCTGGGTGAAATGATGGCATATAGTCTACCACCGTGAGTCCGGCTAATTCAGTTGATGAGTAATGCTCGGGGGCTTGAGGCCCTGTGCAGATTCAAGCTTGGATTCCATATTTGGCGCGTTCGATTTACGGCGGCCTTGAGTTCGATCCCCTGTTTCACAATCGAACTCCCGCCCCGATTCCGTAACCCGTCATCCGATAACTGCTTGTACACAATCACCAGCGCAATAATTAAGCCACTCGCGCCAGAGCCATGTGGATTTCAACGGAATCCCAAGGCACAAAAACGCGGTTCTCAGCATCCTTTTCAGCCAACCGGTGCTCCAGTAGCTTGTCCACGTCACCGTGAACATTGGAGTAGTTGCGGTTCATCTCTTTGGCCAGCGCATAGATCGTCATGGGGCCGTGGGCTCGCAGATGTTCCAACGTGTCGATGCGGGCAGGTGTCAGTTCAGAAAACAGCGTCCTGGCCGATTCAAAGACCAGGTGGTAGTCGATCTCACCACCGGTCTGTGCCGCAGCAAGCTGCGAGCGCGCAAGACTAAGGGCGCTGCCACGTCCGCCAAGTTCGATAATCGCTTTCATGATCCACTCCTTTCCATTGCCGCCATATCCGCAGCGAAGTCTTCCAGCAACTGCTCCGGCGTGGAAAAAGCATAGGGTTCCTCGTTTCCATTCCGATGCAGATGATCACCTTTGCCTCGCTCGTTGTCGTATCCGACAAGCCGCGTACCAAGGCGGCCATAGAACAAGCTGTACTTGAAGCCATGGCTGCATGGTGGAATCGGCCGAGGCACTAACCAGATCACGATTTCAACGATTGTGCCGTCGTCCCGGATTTCTTTGGTTTGCACCAGTAGCCTGGCTTTCATATATGGCATTCTAGCAATATATTGCTAAAAAGCAATATCCCGCTTGATGGAAATGCCGAGGGTCAGGTCAGCCCCAAATTGCGTCGGTTCACAAACGGCTGTTCCTTTGTGTTGCACGGCTTCCACGCCAGCATCCGCGGACGATGCCATGATGACGCAACAACTCGGTTGTTGCGGGACAGGTTTCCTTGACTGGCTGTTTGATGTGTACAATGCAGCCATTGTCCATGAAAAGATCGTCAGGCCATTGGGGACGTATCAGAGACAGCTGGCCATCTTTAACTTTGGGTATCAATCCATAACGTTGGAAGTTATTTCTTGCCGATCCTGTGGGAAGTGATTGTTTGCCGCGAATTCATGGCGTCACGGATCAGAGGTACTTCCAGCATGTGTGCATCGATGGCTTTCTTCATTTTTTCCGGAAAGTCGAGTTGTCCACGAAGATCCGCCCAAACCCCAACGGTTCGCCTTGCCGTGGCTTGAGCGGATTCCAGAACGATTTCCACCGGGAGCCCGGCTTTACTTGCGAAGTGGGTGAGAAGGGATTCCGAAACGCCCCTGAAGTCCTTGGTGCCGGCGAGCCCCAAGGCCATGGTTTCTCTTCCGCTCACATAGGTTAGCGTCGAGAGGAAGTCGTAGGAGGGCGCCAGCGCAGGCATGCGCCCATCGGGATAGATGAGCGACCAGTTTTTAACATGCATGTCGCCGTTTCCGATGGCCACATTGAAAACCAGCCTGGCAATGAACTCACGCAGGCCAGCTTCGCCCATTTCCGTCCAGATCACCCGGGCGATGTTTCCGTAGCTGGCCTTGGTGTATTTTTCACCGGGAAACAGCTGGAACACCTGCCCGAAATCCTCGATATGGATGCGGCGGTCACCTTCACGGTCAAAGCGCCTGATCACGGAGGCGCGATCATCTTCCCGCATGCCGGCCGGCAGTCCCTGGATATTGGCCACGGGCACCAGGTCGATTTCCGGCACGTTCAACCCGACGGCAGCGGCGAGCCGCATCATGGCGTATTCGTTCTCCGGCACGGCCTCAAAGCGCTCCGAGGGCAGCTTTACGATCCACGATCCGCCGCGGCCAAAAGCGGGGATGGTCAGCCCCCCGGAAGCTTCCCGGACGGCTGAGAATTTGATTTGAACCCCGGCCAGCGAGAATTTCAGGGGCTGGTCTGCGGAAAGGGGCGCTCCCGGTGGCGTCAGGGCTTGGCCCAAGTCACCATTGATCTGCCCTGGCCCGTTTGACGGGCGAATGATGACGGCACCGGGTAAATCATCTCCCAGCGCCAGCAACAGGAAGAAATCGCGCTCCCGGTTGACCCCATCGCGTTGCGTGATGTAATCGCGCAGGGCGCCTTCCGGCAGCAGGTTGGCAAAGAACGGGTGGACCCGGGTGTTGTACGGCCGTGGCTCGTAGGCGATGTTGCCGGTCCTTCCCTTGAAACCCAGGCCCAGGGTAGGACGCTGTGGGTTGGCCAGGTACCCCTCGTCAAATACGAAGATGTTGAGGTCCCCTGACCCCGGCAACCGGCTGATTTTTCCAACCAGCGTGTCGCCCAGGAAGACATCGAGGGTCATGATCTCTGCCACGATCAGATCTCCTCATCCAGCGTGTGCATGGGTTTTCCCATTTCCTCATCCAGGGGGCGCCCTTCGCCGTGTGCGATCAGCAGCGCCTGCACGGCAGGCAGGATTTCGCGCGGAACCAGCACGATTTCCAGGTTTGCGGCCCTGGCCATCTTTTCCAGGGTGGTGAGCCGTGCATCGCGGCCCAGCTCGATGCCGGCAACCATGTTCTGCCCAATGCCCGCTTTCACAGCAAAAGCGCGCTGGGACAGCCCGAGTTTCCGGCGGCCCTGCTTGATCATTGTTCCTATGCGACGCATTTTCAGCCTTTTGATTACGATAAATGAGTCAATATCACATATTGACTCATTATAATGAATTATCGCAATAGGTCAAGGTCTGGACACGAGGTTTCTCCTCCCGGCTAGCTACCACTTCTCCAAAACCTCTTCACCGTTACGCCACCTTTCTCTGTCCCTTATTCTTTACGCGAACTTCAATTTCCCGACCAGTGGTTGACACCATGTTAACCAGAGTATCAAGCGAGAAGAGCTCGATTTTTCCGCGCATCAGGTCCGAGACCCGTGGCTGGGTAACACCGAGTAGTGAGGCCGCATCAGCCTGCGTCATATTTTTCTCTTTCAGGTACTCCTGAATGGCAATCAGAATTGCAGCACGGACCTTCATGCTTGCAGCCTCCTGAGGGGTGTCCTCGATGGCATCCCACACGCTGTCAAAACGCCGCTTGCTCATTTCATGACTCCTTTATATCTTTCTTTTGCCAGCTTCAAATCCGATAGTGAGGTCTTATCGCTCTTTTTATGAAAACAGTGCAAAACGTGAATAGCATCCTCAGCTCTGCCAGACAAATAACCCGAAATGCGCCGGACAAAGCCTTGATACGAATTTCACGCACCCCAGCGCCAATGGTCTTCATTGGCTTCCAGTCATCCGGGATGTCGAACCACAAGTCGAACAGAAGGGCTCCCTTGAGCAGGAACTGGTCCCGTTGTTCCGAGATACTCAGGCGGTAGAGCAAGCGCTCCAGTGCGTATCGAGTCAGCAGCAGATTGAAATCCAGCCTTTCCGCCCGCGCCTTGTTGAGCAGGCGAGCTCGGACGGAAGCCCCGATGTTGCTGGGTTTGCCGCCGTGGTTCACGCCAGGCTCTCCAGATAGGGACGCATCACATTGGCCACGCGGCAAATTTTGGCGTATCGCCAGATGTCCTCACTGGTAAGGCGCTTGTCTTTCCATGCGTCACGCAGGGACTCCAGGGCGACGTCGAGGCCGATCTTATTACGGTATTTGAAGCAATCCGCG
>JAGWPH010000159.1 GCA_028870615.1 Betaproteobacteria bacterium | reverse complement strand
TCCCATAGCGCGCTGCTGGTGGACATCAACCTGCCCCATCCGCATGGGACCCACGCTGTCTCTCTGAGCGAACGACAGTTGCAAGCCTTGCGCGAGAAAAATCGCGCCCTGGAATCACGCATGAACGAATTGATCAGCTACGCCGGCTCCAACGACAACACCAGCAGCAAGGTGCACCGCCTGGCCGTCAGCCTGATTGGCGCACGTTCCCTGTCCTCGGTCCTGGATATCACGCAACGTCAGTTGAATGATGATTTTGCAGTTCCCCAGTGCGCCATCCGTCTGTGGGGCATTGCGCAAGAAAATGGTCGCATCGAGTTTTCACCCGTCCAGAGCGAACTACGGGAATTCGTGAGCCATATGGAAACCCCGCACTGCGGCCATCATGCGGTCTACGAAACCAGTCGCTGGTTTGAAAGTGCCGCACCCAGCCTGCGCTCCTTTGCCATGATGCCCCTGCGCGACAAGGACACCTTTGGCGTCCTGTTGCTGGCCTCCCCGGATGAAAACCGCTTTTATCCGGACATGGGGACGTTCTACCTCAACCGTATCGCCGATTTGCTGAGCGCGGCCCTTCGGGCCCAGACCCATGCCTCCGATCCTGCCCCCTGATCCCGCACCATCCGAGCGGTTACGGGAAGACTATCTGTCCCATCTTCGGGTGGAACGCCGTCTGTCCTTGCACACTGAAAAAGGCTATGCCCGCGATCTCGTCCTCCTGCTGCAACTCGCCGGCAAACAATCCCTGGGCACCTTGAGCTCCCACGACATTCGACGATATATCTCCACCTTGCATGGACGTGGCCTGTCCGGGCGAAGCCTGGGAAGGGCACTCTCGGCCTGGCGCGGTTTTTTTGATTTTCTGGCGCGGGACCACGGTTTTCAGCACAACCCCTGCGCCGACGTTCGCCCGCCAAAATCCCCAAAAAAACTGCCCCATGCGCTCACTCCGGATGCTGCGGCACAGCTGATGCGCCTATCCGGCGAGGGCTTCCTGGCCCTGCGTGACCACGCCATGCTGGAGTTGTTTTACTCTTCAGGATTGCGATTGTCCGAGCTTGCCGGATTGGACGTACCAGACGTCAACCGCACCGATCACACCGTGATCGTCACCGGAAAAGGGTCCAAGACGCGCCTGATCCCGGTAGGACAGAAGGCTCTGGAAGCACTGCAGCTCTGGCTGCAATACCGCGCCAGCGTGGCGGGAGACCATTCGGCATTGTTCGTCACCCAGACCGGAAAGCGGCTGAGCGGTCGCAGTATCGAGGCCCGCGTCAGCCTGCGTGCGCAACAACTGGGCCTCGCCGACAGGGTCCATCCGCACGTCTTGCGTCACTCTTTTGCCTCCCATGTGCTGCAATCCAGCGGAGACCTGCGCGCCGTGCAGGATATGCTGGGTCATGCCAGCATTACTTCCACCCAGGTTTATACCCACCTGGACTTTCAACACCTGGCCCGGATCTACGATGCGGCCCATCCGCGGGCACGTCGCAAAGGCTAAAAGAAGCGGGTCAGTCCCATGATGACAGTACGGCGCAGGCCGTACTGCGGCGCTCCCACCCCGATGCCCGTGCCATCGCGCAGTTCATAGCTGCGATCGAAGACATTGAGCAAGGTCAGCCGTCCCTCCACATCCCCCCACTCCCCGGTCTTGAACAGGTGCGTTGCTGCCGTGTTGAAGGTGACGTAACCCGGCATGGTCCCGGTATTGGCAAATCCGCTGCGCAAGCCGCTGCCAAAAATGGCATCCGAAGTAAAGTTGGCCCAGTCGGTGCGGTAGCCCAGGCTACCCGAGATCGTATAGCGCTGATCGTGGTCCAGGTATACCCAGTGGTTGTTGATGTAATTGATCAGCCCCGGTGAAAAGTTGAACTGGCCCGACTCAATGCCCCGGCCCTGCGCCCGCCCCACAGCCGTATTGAGCGTGCCTGTCCATCGCTCCTGGTGCCATGTGCCGGAGAGTTCCAAGCCATAGATGCGGCCTTCCTGGTAATTGAAGTCCGAAAAAACCAGCGCGTTGCCGAACTGCCCTTCATCAAGCAGGTTCCGAACCTTGCGATAATAGCCATCCACATTCAGGGTAATTTGATCGGACCACTGGTGGGACATCCCCATATCCAGGTAGTCCGAACTTTCCGACTTGACCGGTGAATCGGCCTGGACCTGCGAGGCGTTGGTGGTGTTGGTGAAGAGCCCCACAGTGCGCGTATTGATGAGACCCGCGGCAGGCGGTGTGAAATAACTCCCAAAGCCTGCATGCATACGGGTGACTGACGTCATGTCATACACGAGGCTGATGCGCGGACTGACCTGGTGCTCGTTGATCAGCATCGCGTTCTGATCGTAGCGCAGACCGTAATTGAGCGTCACCGACGAACTGTATTTCCACTCATCCTGCAACGAGACGCCCCAGAAGTGGCTGATCCCGCTAGTGTTGTCGATGATGCCGGTCGGTGCGCTGGTAGCGATGCCAGCGTCGCTCAACTGATTGCCGGCACATACCGACGAGGGACCGAGACAATAAACCTGCGACTGGTTATTGGTGAGATAGCGCTCCTGTTGCACCATCAATCCGGCATGCAGCCGGTGGCCCTCGCGCCAGTCGATGCCCGTATCGGTCTGCAAACCTTGCGCTTCATTGCGACGGATGACATCGTTGCTGATCCCGCTGTAAAACAGATCGCCCAAGGCGGGATCCGGGGTGTAATGCACTTCGGAAAGCCGGTGGTACACAGATACCTGGGTATCGGCCCAGGAGTTGCCGTGAGACTGGTAGCTCGCCACCTCGAACTGGTTATGCTCAGCCTGCGTGGCGTTCAACCCCAGGGGGGCTGGGGTAGGTGTCAGGGTTGAACTGCAACATTGCGCGGTGAGCCCTGGGTTGTCGGGAATCTGGAACAGATTCTGTGACTGTCCAAAAGTCAGGCTGAGCCGATCCTGCGGAGTGAGATCGTAGGACAAAAAACCAAATCCCTTGCCCTGCCGGGTCTGGTCATGAAATGCGTTGAGGGTGTTGGCCGGATTGTCGACGCCCTGTTGCGACGTCATGATCGACCCAGTGAGGGTATAGCTGAATTTTCCCATGGAACCGTTGGCGATTCCTGCAGTTTCTCCATAGTTGCGACTGCCCCCCTGCACGGAGATTTCCCCGCCAGGCTCCGAACCCGGGCCCCGGGTTTGAATATCCACGATGCCGGCCGTACGGTATCCATATTGGGCAGGCAAGACGCCGGTCATGACCGTGAGCTTGTCGGCAATGCGCGTGTCCAGCATCTGGCCAAACCCGCTCAACGCTTCCGGAATCATGACGCCATTGATCCGGTATTGAAGATTGCCGTGATCCCCGCGCACGTGCACCTGGCCGAAACCATCCTGCACAATGCCTGGAGCCTGCAGCAGCACCTGGTTCAACGGGGTGGCGTTGCCCTGGGGTAAGTGGGCAATGTCGGTATCCGAAAACTGGTACTGGGTACTGCCGGAATCCGGGGATACCAGATTTCGAGTGTCATTGAGTTTTTTTGAGATGACGGTGATGGTCTGGGCTTGGGCGACGGG
The DNA here is from genome assembly GCA_028870615.1 of Betaproteobacteria bacterium. GTDB lineage: Bacteria > Pseudomonadota > Gammaproteobacteria > Burkholderiales > Ferrovaceae > JAJZRV01. Next base: position 5,185 of record JAGWPH010000159.1, on the reverse strand, counting down.
CTCATCGCCTCCCGTCTGGGAAGGTTCGGCGGACGCGGCAGGGACCGTCAGGACAATGATCGGCAAGACCAGGACCAGGGCCGTACGGGATGATGCGGTGATGCGTACCATGGAAAAACACCTCGGAGAGACGGGACAACAGGGTTTTCAGAAACCCTGAGGAGCCTTTTGGCTCGCTGCTTCAGTCAGGTCTGCTGCGAGGGCACTGGAGGGGCGCGGGTCTGGAACCCGAGAGGCTCATTGGGATGAATAATGGGAAGCTGGTTCGAAACGAGGATAGTTTTGGGGAGAACCATGACGGTCGGGAGGGACGCTGCCGTACCCGTAAAACTTGCCAGCATCAGCGCATCGAACAACTGGCAGTTGTGATCGTCGTGGGCCCAGGGCGTCTCCTGGCTTGCCGTCTGGGAGATTTGGGCCAGTCTGTCGCCATGCGCCACCCGGTGGGCAAAACCGGAAATCTGCGCACCCAGCAGGCAAACCAGCGCCAGCCCCATCCAGAAGCGGCTCAAGGCAGTATGACTGCGGAATGTATCCACAAGACTCATGTTGTCAGTCATGAAACAAATCAATTTTGCGCCATGCACCGGAGCGCCAGCGCAACCATAAACCTAACCCCAGCGCGATAGTGTACACCAACGCTGCGCTCCAGCCGCCCACGGCGCCCAGACCCCACTGGGGCAGAGACCCTACCCAGCCCTGCCCTGGCGGGAAGGTCAAGGCATGGCAGAGCGGCAAAAACATCAGCCAGGACAACAACAGCAGCAGTACCGTGGGAAAGCGGACGTCGCCCGCGCCACGCAAACAAAAAGCGCTGGAAAGATTCAACGCATCAAAGATCTGGTACCCCGCCGCGATCCAAAGGAGACGAAGGCACAGCGTGGTCACGGCCGTTGCGTCCGGATCGCTGCTTGAGAGAAACACGGGAACCACCCACGCCCCCACCAACGCCAATCCGACTCCCAGCACGCCCATATAAATCACGGCCATCCGGGTAATAATCTGGGCGCAGCGCATGGCCCAGGCCTTATCGCCCGCTCCAATCGACTGCCCCACCAACGTTGTCCCCGCCAAGGCAATGCCGATAGCTGGTAAATAGGAAATAGAAGTCAACATCATCACGATCTGGGTCGCCGCGCCATCCACGGGACTGAGTCGTACCTGCATCAGTTGGAACAAGGCAAGCCCTATGACATCCATGGCGGGAAACAGACTGGTGGGAACGCCCAGTACGACCACCCGGCGAATGCCTGCCCAGTCAGGCTTCCAGGTGTGATGGGTGTCGAATTCTGATTGAAACCCATGGTTAAGGAACACCAGCAGGGCCAACACGGCACCCACCGCAAGCGCCAGGCTGCTGGCGATGGCAGCCCCCGCAATACCGTACCCCAGCCGGAACATGAATACTTCATTCAGGACAGCGTTGGTCAAAGCCACCAGCACCATGTTCCAGAAGGTATAGCGAGGGCGCCCAATGCCGTTGAAAAATGAATTGAGGGAATACAGGATGGCCGAGACCGAACCCCCCAGCATGCGCGGCACCCAGTAATCTGTAGCCAGGGACAGCACCTCCGGCTTGAGTTCAAACCAGGCTAGCAGTACGGGACCTTTCCACGCCGCCAGCACAAACAAAGGTGTCGTCATCAACCCACCCCACACGCCGCACCAGGCGGCATGCGCTGCATCCCTTGACCTTCCGGCGCCAAATGCCTGGGCTACCAGGGTCTGCACCCCCATGCCCACGCCACCCAGAACCAGGAAAAAAACAAAGATCAGAAAATAGCAGGCCCCGACAGCGGCAATCGCCTCGGAAGAGATCTGTCCGACAAACCAGGTGTCCGTCAGGTTGAGCACGACCTGCAAGCTGCTGTTGAGAAACAGCGGCAACGCCAGTGCAACCACCGCCCTCAGGTCCACATGACGGTTTCCCTGCGCATCCAGGCGCAGGGCAGGAAGAAAAACCCGGCTCATCAATATCTCCGCGAAACCTCGGTATTCATGCCGGGGAGGTAAGGAGATGGTTTTGCGGCTGCGTTGCCGTCTTGGTTAATGTACAGTGTGGGTATGATACGCACACATACCTTCTTGCCGGAACCCATGATTTCGGCACTCAAAATCCTTTCGGAGAAAACCGGGCTTTCGGTTGCCGAGCTAATTCGCCGGGCCCTCTCTGAATACCTGAAACGCCAAAAGTGATTCTTGTTTACCGCTACCGCGTGAAATCCTTGAACGGCTTTCTGAATAAGCAGGCCCGGGCGGTAAACCATGTCTGGAATTACTGCAATGACACGCAGAAACACGCCCTTAAATGGAACAAGCGTTGGCCCACAGGCTTTGATCTGAACGTCTTGACCACCGGCAGCAGCAAGGAACTTGGCCTGCATTCCGGCACTGTCAACGCGGTTTGCGAGCAGTACGCCAAATCCCGCAAGCAATTCAACCGACCCTTCCTTCGCTACCGTGGAAAGCGCTCGCTTGGATGGGTTCCGCTCAAGGGGCATGACTTCAAGCGGGAGGGCAATGCTTTCCGTTTCGCCGGCAACACCTTTGGCGTGTTCAACAGCCGTGCCCTGCCAGAAGGCAAGATCAAGGACGGCACGAACTTCTCCAAAGACGCGCGCGGCAACTGGTTTCTCAACATTGCCATTGAGGTTGCCGAAGCCCATCCGCGCCCAATCCGGAACGGCATTGGCATTGACCTTGGCCTTAAAGAATTTGCCGCGCTCTCCAGTGGTGAGAAGATCGAAAACCCACGCCATCTTCGGCAGCTTGAGGAAAAACTCGCCAAGGCGCAGCGGGCGCACAAGAAGCGTCTGGCCATCAATATCCACGCTCGCATAACAAATGCGCGGCGCGACTTTCTTCACAAGCTCTCGTACCGCATCGTGCGCGAGTTTGATTACATCGCGGTAGGCAACATAAATGCCGCCGGACTTGCCAAAACCAGCATGGCTAAGTCTGTTCTTGATGCAAGCTGGTCGTCTTTCCGCAACATGCTCCGCTATAAAGCGATTGCGCACGGAGCATCCTTTGAGGAAGTTGACGAACGGTTCACCACCCAGATCTGTTCTTCGTGCGGTACCATGCCGCCGGAGCGGCCGAAAGGTATCGCAGACCTTGGAATAAGGCATTGGATATGCAGTGATTGCGGTGCTAATCATGATCGTGATGTGAACTCTGCATTAAATATCCTTGCCCGCTCGGGACATCGAGTGCCTGTAGAGGGAATCTTCGTCCTTTAGGAGCGGAGAGGATGTCAATCTTTTCGGAATCCAGTTGCAAAATTCCGCAGCAACAACGGGCTTGCCATCACCATGGCTCCCAGCACTACGGCATTCAGTACACCTGTCCAAAGAAACAGCTCTGGTACGGCAAAGCCATGGGCCAACATCGTCATGGCCAACAGGGAGGCCACCACCATAAACAGGGCATTGAGCATGTTGGTGGTCCCCATCATGCGTGCCCGTAGTGATTCATGAGAGCGGGTTTGGATCAACACATAAAGAGGCACGATATACCAGCCCGCAAAAATCCCCATCAGGGCCGTATCCGCCATGACATGCAACCCCCGAAAACCCAGGATGAATGCACCGACATCGTAAGTCCCTGGTGTGGAGATTGCGCCGTGGGCAGTCGCAAGATCCATGGGGACCAGTGTCATCCCGACACCTCCCAAGGGAATCATTCCCAGCCCCAAACGTCCACGGGCCAAAAATCCACTCATCAGGGACCCTATGCCCACCGCCAGGGTCAGCACGGTCCACAGCAAGGTGACAACCGTCTCGGTCCCTCCGAGAGTATCTCGGGTATAGGCGGGAAATTGAGTCAGGAAAGTAGACCCATAAAACCAGAACCAGGAGTTCCCCAGTATAGCCACCAGCACCACGCGATCCTGTGCGGCATGGCCAAGATGACGCCAGGCTTCCCGCACGGGGTTGAGACTGAAACGCAAGTCTGGCATGACGGAAGGCGCGGCAGGAATGAACCGGCTGAACCCGTAGCCCACCAGCGCCACACCCAACACTGTGCCTGCCACCAGCCAGCGCCCGGTTTGACCCTGACTCATCAACACGCCCCCCAGATTCGTTCCCAACAGAATGGCCGTGAAGGTTCCCATTTCGATCCATCCATTGCCCTGCATCAACGCCTCGCCGGGGAGATGTTGCGGCAAAAGGGCGAATTTTACCGGGCCAAAAAATGTGGAGTGGCATCCCAGAAAGAAAATCACCAGCAGGATCAGCCCCACCTGGTGCATGACGAGTGCTGCCGCACCAATGCTCATCAGTCCCAATTCGAACAGTTTGATGAAACGGGTGATACGCGCCTTGTCCCATTTGTCTGCACACTCTCCTGCCGTGATGGAAAATAACAGAAAGGGGAGAATAAACAGCGCGGCAATGGCGTTGATCAACAGACTGGGCTCGATCCCTGCAAAGGCATGGCCTTCAAAAGCGATCATCAAAATGAAGGCGTTCTTGTAGAGGTTGTCGTTTAAGGCGCCGCAGAACTGCGTGACGAACAATGGACCAAAGCAACGCTGCAACAACAATCTCAACGGCAAACCACTCGCACAAACTTACGCTTGCCCACCTGCAGCACTGCCGTGATACCGGCCTTCAGACTCAATGCCTTGTCCGATACCTTTTCCCCATCAAGTCTCACCCCCCCTGCCTCTATCATGCGCAGTGCTTCGGAGGTGCTAGGGGTCAGTCCACATTGCTTCAGAACCTGGGCAATCGGCAAGCCCATTGCACCAACCTCGAGATTAATCTCGTTGATCTCCTCGGGAATCGCGTTGCTGCGAAAACGCACTTCGAAATCCGCCAGGGCTTCCTGGCCAGCACGGGCCCCATGGAAACGCCCGACAATTTCGAGGGCCAGCAGCACTTTGATGTCGCGTGGGTTACGCCCCTCGCCGACTTCACGCTGCCATCGGGCAAGCGTTTCCAGTGGCTCGAAGGAGAGCAGTTCCAGGTAGCGCCACATCAGCGGATCCGAAACGGACATGAGTTTGCCGAATTGATCCTTTGGCGCCTCACTGATACCGATAAAGTTGTTCATGGATTTGGACATCTTGTTGATACCGTCTGTCCCCTCGAGCAGGGGCATCGTCAAGATGCACTGGGGCGTCTGGCCATAGTGCTTCTGCAGTTCCCGGCCCATCAGCAGGTTAAATTTTTGATCC
>JAGWPH010000158.1 GCA_028870615.1 Betaproteobacteria bacterium | reverse complement strand
TCACAACCTTTCCAAAAAAAGTGCCCCCCAATTCACTCCAAATCTTCACAAATGTCGCTGAAATGTAGTTATCGTTCGATAAAATACTATAATATAGCGCTTTCTTACCGCAACTAACCACATAATCACCAACCAGGGTAATGCTTGCCGTCCGGCCGTCGTCGATAACCTTGCGTTCAAAAGTTGATTTCCAGTCCTCAGGGCAAGTTCCCGCCCTGGGAATCAGCCGGTTTTCGATGCGTAACCCGGGTAAATCAAAATCGGGGCTGACCAGAACCCGATTCCCAACACCCTCCAACGTCAGCGTGACCGCTTTAAAGCCGACCTGCAACGCTTCCGGCAGGGTGTTGTAAGCGCGAAACCCCTGATGATCGAAACTATTGGGATTCTGTACTTCTATCCGAAATCGGCTCACGTCCAGTACCACATTACCCCGAATCTCTCGAACCCCCCGGATTCTTAAGGCCCGCAACAATGTCTCCCAGTTTTCCAGGGTCAACCCGGGATCCCCTGCACCAATCACGTACAGATTGCCCGTTAGGATCCCCTTCTCCGGCTCTCCTCCCCTTATTTCGGTATCCCATGTTTTGGCGGGCCCCAAAGCCATAAGAGCAGAGTAAGTAGTTACTAGCTTCATCAATGAGGCTGGGACTCGGGTAACGTCACCATTCCAGTTCAATAACCAATCTGGCGTGGCGACCTCCTGCACAACTATGGAAACAGCCTCTGCAGGAATATGTGCCTCGTGCAAAGCCCGGGCGACACCCGGGGGTAGCGAGCCTTCGATGGCCCCGGCCGCACCACTGGCAGCCCATTGCAGCCCTATCCAGAGAATCAGGACTGCCTTAAACCTGCGCTCGACGCTTGATATCTGCATGAACAACCCTTACACTGTTAGCACTCGCACATATCGAGTGCTAATAATTGTCTAAACCAACCCTCTTGCAGGAGAAATTTCGCATGAAAATTCGTCCGTTACATGATCGCGTGATTGTCAAACGCCTTGAAGAAGAGCGCAAGACGGCTTCAGGCATCGTGATCCCTGATACCGCCGCCGAAAAACCCGACCAAGGTGAAGTTATGGCCGTGGGTAAAGGCAAAATACTGGAAGACGGTACAGTCCGCGCCCTCGAAGTGAAAGTCGGCGATAAGGTCCTCTTCGGTAAATATTCTGGTCAGGCCGTCAAGGTTCATGGCGACGAGCTACTGGTGATGCGCGAGGAAGACATTATGGGCATCGTTGAAGGTTAATTGACCACTTATTTTTCTGGTTCCAGGCGCATCCCGCCAGGAACTCTAGTTCAGGAGTTAAAACATGGCTGCTAAAGAAGTCCGTTTTCATGATAGTGCCCGCGCCCGTATGGTTGTAGGCGTCAACATCCTGGCCGATGCGGTCAAGGTCACTCTGGGCCCGAAGGGCCGAAATGTCGTTCTAGAACGATCCTTCGGCGCACCCACGATTACCAAAGATGGTGTTTCGGTCGCAAAGGAAATCGAATTGAAGGACAAATTCGAAAATATGGGCGCACAGATGGTCAAGGAAGTTGCTTCCAAGACCTCGGATGTTGCCGGTGATGGAACGACCACCGCTACAGTACTGGCCCAAGCCATCGTTCAGGAAGGCATGAAATTTGTCGCTGCTGGCATGAACCCCATGGATCTTAAACGGGGTATTGACCGTGCCGTTGTAGCGACGGTGGAAGAGCTCAAAAAGCTGTCCAAACCCTGTACCACCAGCACTGAAATTGCCCAAGTCGGCTCGATCTCGGCCAACTCCGATCAGTCCATCGGCGAAATCATTGCCAAGGCCATGGACAAAGTGGGTAAGGAAGGCGTCATTACCGTGGAAGATGGCTCTGGCCTGCAAAATGAACTGGATGTCGTGGAAGGCATGCAATTCGACCGCGGTTATCTTTCTCCCTATTTCATCAACAACCCTGATCGCCAGATCGCGCTGCTGGAAGAGCCTTATGTGCTACTGCACGATAAGAAAATTTCCAACATTCGTGACCTCCTTCCGGTACTGGAACAAGTCGCCAAGTCTGGCCGGCCGCTCCTGATTATCGCAGAGGAAGTGGAAGGCGAAGCATTGGCCACCTTGGTGGTCAACAACATTCGCGGCATCCTGAAAACTACCGCCGTCAAAGCCCCTGGGTTTGGTGACCGGCGCAAAGCCATGCTTGAAGACATCGCTATCCTGACCGGCGGCACAGTGATCGCCGAGGAAGTGGGTCTCTCGTTGGAAAAAGTCACCCTGAATGAACTGGGTCGTGCCAAACGCATCGAGATCGGCAAGGAAGACACCACCATCATCGATGGCGCCGGTAACGAATCCACCATCAAAGGCCGCGTGGCCCAAATTCGTAAGCAGATCGAAGATGCCACCAGCGACTATGATCGTGAAAAACTGCAGGAACGTGTGGCCAAGTTAGCCGGCGGAGTCGCGGTCATCAAGGTGGGTGCAGCTACGGAAGTGGAAATGAAGGAAAAGAAAGCACGCGTGGAAGATGCGCTGCATGCCACCCGAGCCGCCGTAGAGGAAGGGATCGTTCCTGGCGGCGGCGTGGCCTTGTTGCGCGCTCGTGCGACGCTGAAGACTCTGAAAGGGGACAACAGCGATCAAGATGCCGGAATCAAGATCGTTTCACGCGCCATTGAAGAACCGCTGCGTCAAATCGTCGCCAACTGCGGTGAAGAACCTTCGGTAGTCGTCAACAAGGTTCTGGAAGGCTCGGGCAATTATGGCTACAACGCCCAATCCGGCCAATACGGGGATCTGGTCGCCATGGGGGTGGTTGACCCAACCAAAGTCACCCGTTTCGCCTTGCAAAACGCGGCGAGCATTGCAGGCCTGATGCTGACTACGGATTGCATGGTCGCCGAGTTGCCCAAGGAAGAAAGCGCGCCTGGTGGCGGTATGGGTGGCATGGGCGGTATGGGCGGCATGGATATGTAATCACGCCGTGTCAACGGCCTGGAGGTCTTTATCGGTCTTGCTGCCCCGCAACAAAAAAGCCCAATGGTTTTCCATTGGGCTTTTTTACACCTGCAGGATTCGTGCCTGTTTTATGCATGAGTCAAAAAAACCTTGGAACTACTTGAAAACCTGATTACTATTAACATGGCATTAGTATCCCGTAACCGAAATAATGCGTGTGAACCAAGTTCCAAACCCTGGAAACACACCACAAAAAAACGGAGGAAGTCATGTCTGAGTTGTCGGTGAGCAAAATTCAAAACAATCCCAAATATCATGATCTGGTCAAGCAGCGAGATGCGCTGGCCTGGATACTGTCGGCAATCGTATGTGTGATGTACTTAGGTTTCATTCTCATGATTGCGTTTGCCCCTGATTTCCTTACACAACCGGTCTCCTCGAACAGCGTTATCCCCGTTGGGATGCCCATTGGCGTCGGCGTCATCCTTGTGTCGTGCATCCTGACGGCTGTCTACGTGCGTCGAGCCAACAGTACCTTCGATCCCCTCACTGACGAAATCATTCAGGAATCGCTCAAATGAGAACATTGAAAACTGCCTTCCTGGCAACCCTGGCTTCGGCCACGCTGTTGATCACCCGTCTTGCCGACGCTGCCGACGCCGCGATTCCCGTGGCCCCGCCGGTCGAGCCCCCCATTAACTGGCATGCTGTTGTGATGTTTACCGTTTTTGTTGCCATCACGTTGATAATCACCTATTGGGCAGCTAAACGGACGAAGACTGCAACCGATTTCTATGCCGCAGGTCGTGGCATCACCGGCCTGCAAAACGGCATGGCCATCGCTGGCGATTACATGTCAGCAGCTTCGTTTCTTGGTATCGCAGCCCTTGTTTACATGAATGGCTTTTATGGCCTGATTTTCTCGGTAGGCTGGCTGGTGGGTTGGCCGATCATCCTGTTCCTGATCGCTGAGCGGCTGCGCAACCTGGGCAAATATACCTATGCTGACGTGGCCTCATTCCGCCTTCAGCAGGGCCCGGTCCGCACCATGGCTGCTATCGGCTCTCTGATCGTCGTGATCTGGTATTTGATCGGTCAGGCGGTGGGTGCCGGGCAGTTGCTGCATACCCTCGTACCGCAGATTTCCTACCGACAGTCCATCGTTATCGTCGGTACGCTGATTATCATCTATGTCACCTTCGGTGGGATGAAAGCCACAACCTGGGTTCAGATCATCAAAGCCGGATTGCTGCTGGGTGGAGCCACTTTGATGGCCATTGGCGTCATGGCCCACGAGGGGTTCAGCTTCGAGAAACTGTTCTCTGACGCGGTAGCCATCCATCCTAAACACATGGAAATCATGAAATCGGTCGTCCCCATCGGCGCGAAAGCCAACCCGATCGAGTCGATTTCCCTCGGGCTGACGCTGATGTTTGGCACCGCCGGCCTTCCACACATCCTGATGCGTTTCTTTACCGTCACTGACGCCAAAGCAGCGCGCAAGTCAGTCCTTTACGGGACCTGTTTTATCGGCTACTTCTACATCCTGACCTTTATTATCGGCTTCGGCGCCATTGTTCTCGTTGCCAATAACCCAGAATATGTGACCGATGTCACCAAGAGTATCCTGGCGCTTAAAGGCGGCGGCAGCATGCCTGCGGTCTACCTGTCCCATGCGCTCGGTGGTGACCTCTTCCTCGGCTTTATCGCCGCCGTGGCCTTCGCCACCATCCTTGCGGTGGTGTCAGGACTGACGCTGGCTGGTGCATCTGCCCTGTCACATGACATTTATGCGAATGTGATCAAAAAAGGCAAATCCACCGAAGCGCAGGAAGTCCTGGTCTCAAAATTATGTGTTGTCGGCCTCGGTATTCTCGCCGTGCTCCTCGGCATCGCCTTTGAGAAGCAAAATGTCGCGTATATCGTAGCCCTGACTTTCTCAATCGCCGCCTGCGCCAACTTCCCCATTCTGGTCCTGTCGGTGTTCTGGCGCGGACTGACCACACGCGGGGCTGTGCTTGGCGGCTACACCGGGATCTTCGGCTCCATTGGACTCCTGATCATCGGCCCGACCGTCTGGACCAAGGTGCTCGGAAATGGCCCTGCCATTTTCCCATACGACTTCCCAACGTTTGTCGTGCTTCCGGCAGTTCTGATCGTCGCCTACCTTGCTTCGGTGACTGACCATAGTGAGAGCGGCAAGAAGGAACGGGCAGCATTCGATGCCCAGGAGGTTCGTTCCGAAACCGGGCTAGGTGCCGAAGCCGCAGCAACACACTAAGGCAAATTTTGAAAATCTTGGGGACAGCCCTCTTAAGCAAAATAAGGGGCCGTCCCCTTATTTTGCTTATTTTTTGAGTAACCGCTTGAGTTTGATGAACATCATGGCGGTCATCAGGGCATCATTAAACGCGTCATGCTCCTCACGCTCTGGCAATTGCAGATCCTGCAAAATGTGGTGGAAACTCAAGTCCACATTGCCGCCCTCGTGTTGTGAAATCTTGTAGTCGTAATAAAGGCCTGAAACCTCGATTTTCGTCTGGGGCAGGGGAACGCCAAGAAATGGCAGCACGAGACGGTTGAGCATGGCCACATCAAATTCCAGATAGTAGCCCACCAATGGGCGGCTACCGACAAAATCCAGGAATTTCTGAATGGCGTGTTGGGGCTCCAGCCCGTTGACCACATCCATACTGCGCAGATGATGAATCCGGATGCTGTCAGCCTTGACTTGCCTGGACGGACGGATAAAAAGCTCCAACCGCTCACTTGTCATGATGCGCATGTCTTTAATC
>JAGWPH010000157.1 GCA_028870615.1 Betaproteobacteria bacterium | reverse complement strand
CCGATGATCTCGGCAGTGGTGAGATTACGGTTGAACCCCTGGCGCCCTGTGGAACAAAAGGTACATGCCAGTGCGCATCCTATCTGTGAAGAGATGCACAGCGTCCCCCGGCCTTCTTCCGGGATAAAGACGGTTTCGATGGCATTTCCTGGAGACAACTCCAATAGCCACTTTCGCGTGCCATCCGATGAAGTCTGCTCTGAAAGCAGACGCGGCACTTCCACCATGGCATGATCGGAAAGAATCTCACGCAGCGATTTGGCAATGTCTGTCATCTGGCCAAAATCGGATTCACCAAAATGGTGTATCCAGCGCATCAACTGACGGGCTCGAAACGGCTTCTGGCCCAACCCTTCCAGGGTTTGAGCCAGTTCTTCACGATTGAGACCGAGTAGATTGACGCGCATGTCGAGAGGATGGCCTTTGGTTATCGGGGATACACATTCAGGGTGGGAAAGAAGTAGGCCATCTCCATCGCCGCAGTTTCAGGGGCATCCGAGCCATGTACCGCATTGGCTTCGATGCTGTCAGCAAAATCTGCACGAATGGTCCCGGGAGCGGCTTTTTTAGGGTCGGTAGCGCCCATCAAATCCCGATTCTTGAGAATGGCCCCCTCGCCGCGCAAAACCTGAACCATGACTGGTCCGGAAACCATAAACGCCACCAAATCCTTGAAAAATGGCCGCTCACGATGCACTGCGTAAAACCCTTCAGCCTCTGCCTGAGACAGATGGACCATGCGCGCAGCGATAATTTTGAGGCCTGCTTTTTCAAATCGGGAATAAATTTCCCCGATGACATTCTTTGTCACTGCATCGGGTTTGATGATGGACAGGGTACACTCAATCGACATGGTCAGGGCTCCGCTAACTTGATGTTTGTAAAACGGAACATTCTAACATGGCAGGCCTACCCTTGTGCATCTCCCGGCACAAAAGGTTCCCACCGTAAATGCAGTCCCGGCTCACTGGCACCAGCTTGGGCAGCGGCTTCCACCGCTACCCCCGGAATGCAGATCAAAGTCTCTCCCCTAAACACCAGAGGGAGGGCATCTCGCCACCAGGGAGGCAATCGCGCTTCTTGAAATAAATGGCGCAGCGTGCGCGTTGCGCCTCCGGATTGAGGACGCAGGCGTTCTCCACCACGGCGACTGCGTAACGTAATATCGCCCCGGTTCAGTATTTCAGCACGAATTCCTGCGCCCATCACGTGTTCTTGAACGAGCCGCCCAGCCCCGGGAATAAGAATGGCTTCAGCCGGCCAGTTCGGAAGGGTCATCGCCGGCCAATTGCTGGCCAGCGCGCGATGCAATTGCCAGACTCCGGCAAACCTGTTCAGAACCCAACCGCCCCAGGTGAGCTCGGGCATGCGATCTGGCGCGGCATAGGCTTGCCGCAACCATTCTTGCAATTGCCCCTGATGACAGGCGGGCGCTCCCTGCTGGCGCAACCACCAGCGCAGCAAGTTGGTGGCGCGATCCTCTCCAAACGCAAGAGCAGCACTGACCCGAATACCAGCTGTATCGCCACAGACGGCAAAATCCTGCTGTGCCAGTGCATCCAGCAAAACACTCGCTTGGGCGAGGTGTCCGGCAGAGCGCGCAACCGTGGCTGGCCAAGACGGGAAACGTTCGCTCAAAACAGGGGCCACGGTATGCCGCAGAAAATTTCGCACATGCGCAGACTGATCGTTAGATGGGTCTTCTACCCAACGCAGTCGAGCAGATTCGGCAAAAGCGCGTAGATCCCTGCGGCCAACATTCAGTAACGGACGTAATAGATTCGGAGCATCTGCGCGCGCGCCAAGGCGGCGTACCTCAGGCATGGCACAGAGCCCCGGCAGACCGGCTCCGCGCATCAACTGGATCAACAGGGTTTCGGCTTGATCATCCTGATGATGCGCCAGCACGATAAAATCCGCTGGTTGCCTGGCGAATACCACATAGCGGGCAGCCCTAGCCACTGCTTCGAGGCTTTCGCCACTTTCACGCAGCAAGGAAACACGTTCGGAGACAAAGGGAATTCCTTGCTCAAGACAATGTGCTTCGCAAAATTGTTGCCAGCGATCCGCCTCTGGGTGAATCTGATGATTGACATGTACTGCAGACAAACGGAAGGCCCCTAACGGAACCAGGGCCTTCAACAACGCCAGCAGGACCATGGAGTCCAGTCCGCCGCTCAGCCCCACACAAAGGTGGTCTCCTGCCTTGATCTGTCGCTGGAGAGTTTGCCAGACTGCGCTCTGGACTTTAGCGAGTGGCTGTTTCCTTAAACTTGCCATAGCCCATCAGTCGATCGTAACGACGCGCCAGCAATTCATCAGGAGAAAGCGCATCTAATTGCTTCAACACCTCTTGCAATGCACGTTTGAGACTTTGTGCCATGGTTTGAGGATCCCGGTGCGCCCCCCCGGGCGGTTCCAGGACAATCTTGTCTACAAGCCCCAGTGACTTGAGTCGCGGCGCCGTAATTCCCAACGCCTCGGCAGCCACACTGGTTTTTTCGGAAGTTTTCCACAGGATGGCGGCACAACCTTCGGGAGAAATCACGGAATAAATGGAGTACTGCAGGATCAGCGTGGCATCACCAACTGCGATCGCAAGCGCGCCACCTGAGCCGCCTTCGCCAATGATCGTACAAATGATCGGGGTTTTGAGGGCAGCCATTTCATAGAGATTACGACCGATCGCTTCGGATTGACCCCGTTCTTCTGCTCCGATCCCTGGATAGGCTCCAGGCGTATCGATGAAGGTCATGATGGGCAGGCCAAACTTTTCCGCAAGACGCATCAATCTCAGTGCCTTACGATACCCTTCAGGCCGTGCCTGACCGAAGTTGCGGTAGATACGATCCTTGGTATCCCGCCCTTTTTGGTGGCCGATCACCATGACTGGGCGACCTCCAAAACGCGCAATACCACCCACAATCGCCGGATCGTCCGCGAAAGCCCGGTCACCATGCAATTCCTCGAAATCGGTGAACAACGCTTCGATGTAATCCAGCGTGTAAGGACGCTGACTGTGTCGAGCAACCTGGGCGATTTGCCAGGCTTTCAAGCCCGAATAGATTTCCTTGGTAAGGGCCTGACTTTTCTTTTGAAGGCGCTCGATTTCCTGGGAAATGTCGACAGCAGAGTCCTCCTGGACAAATCGCAGATCTTCGATTTTTCCTTCCAGTTCGCCAATCGGTTGCTCAAATTCAAGAAAAACTGTTTTCATATGAAAGCCCCCGTCGAAAGGGTTGCAGTATCCAGAGGCAAACGGGCATTATAACGACCCTACCGCTGCATTCACAACGTTTCTGAACTCAGACCAAAATGGGCCATCGACTAACACGCATCTATACCCGCACCGGTGATGACGGCAGCACTGGCCTTGGTGACGGCACACGTGTTTCCAAGGACCACTGGCGCGTAGAGAGCATGGGTGACGTGGACGAGCTCAATAGCGTTATCGGTTTACTCCGAACCGAAACACTGCCTCCCGAAGCCCAACACTTGCTGACCCAAATCCAGCATGATCTGTTCGACCTCGGAGCCGAACTCTGCATCCCCGGCCATCGTGTCATTCCGGAAAAACGCATCAGCGAGCTGGAGAAGGAAATTGACCAACGCAACGCCCTGCTCCCCCCACTCAAGGATTTCATTTTACCGGGAGGATCGAGAGCGGCCGCACTTTGCCATATGGCCCGCACAGTCTGCAGACGTGCCGAACGCCGGCTGGTGACCCTGCACCTCGAACAACCTTTATCCCCCATAACACTGTGCTATCTGAACCGATTGTCAGACCTGCTGTTTGTTCTGGCGCGCGACCTGAATCGCCAGGCAAACGTTCCAGATGTCCTCTGGCAACCGGGCTACAAATAGGCCCACACTGCCAAGAAACACCCTACCAGAGCCCCTGCTCCGGCAGGAATCAGTAACCAGCGCCGTCTGGTCAAAACGGTCACCGATGCCAGCGCAATCGCAATTTGTATAAAAGTCATGGACAAAGCCAGGGCATGGTGGGGGTGGAAAGCCCTTTCGGCCAGTTCATTTTCTTGCCGGGACTTTTCTTCAAACGCTTCCGCTTTGGCCTTGATATCCATTTTTTCTTTTTCGTAGCGTGCAATTTCCGCGTTATACCAATCACGGCGCGCTTTGGTCGGCGCCAACTCTGCGGCAACGCTCATGATATGCCCTTTGGTACTTTTGGCCTGGTAAAAACTCCACTGGTCGCTGGCATGTGCCTTGTATAACACGGCTTCATTTTTGTGAAATAGCGCCTCATTCTGCGTGTTCCCACCCAAATAACTGACCACGGCACCGGCTGCGGCAAGAATGGCCGTGAAAATAGCCACCTGCTGGGCAAGCGCCACGCCATGCCCACCGCCTTTATGTTCCCCGGCTGCCGCATGCTCCACTTCGTGTTCATGAGCGCCATGTACGTGAAAATGATGCTCCATCAGCGTTTTCTCTTTAGCAAGTCAACAAGGCTCAGGATTCAGCGATATCAAGACGGCGCCGACGCACGGCTTCGCCCAACGTTGCAATAACCGACAGGGTGTCATCGAAGGATATGCAGGGGTCCGTAATGCTTTTGCCGTATTCCAGTGCACGCCCTGGCACCAGCTCCTGGCGCCCTCCCTTAAGATGGCTTTCAATCATGACGCCCATGATGCGCGGCTCTCCAGCAGCCAGTTGATCCGCTACATTCTGTGCCACGATTAATTGCCTCTGCGGGTCCTTCTGGCTGTTAGCGTGGCTGAAGTCGATCATGACGCGTGCCGTAAGCCCTGCAGCCGAAAGCTCTTTGGCCGCTGCATCAACACTGGCAGCATCATAATTGGTGGTTTTGCCCCCCCGCAGAATGACGTGACAGTCTTCATTGCCGTTGGTCGCCACAATGGCAGAATGCCCCGCCTTGGTCACGGACAGAAAATGGTGCGGTTGCTGGGCCGCGCGAATGGCATCCACTGCGATGCGTAGATTGCCATCGGTGCCATTTTTAAATCCGACTGGGCAGGACAAACCGGAGGCCAATTCGCGGTGAACCTGACTTTCCGTGGTCCGTGCTCCAATTGCGCCCCAACTGATGAGATCTGCAAAATATTGCGGCGTGATCAGGTCCAGAAACTCGGTCCCTGCAGGCATACCCAACGCATTGATATCCAACAACAGGCCACGTGCCAGACGTAACCCTTCGTTGATGCGAAAACTGCCATCCAGAGAGGGGTCGTTGATCAATCCCTTCCAACCCACCGTGGTTCGCGGTTTTTCAAAGTACACCCGCATCACGAT
>JAGWPH010000156.1 GCA_028870615.1 Betaproteobacteria bacterium | reverse complement strand
TTTCATTCACCGCATTCAATGACATTGTCGATCCTGGCTCTCCGGGTTCAGCCGATTTTGGCATGCCATTTTTCTACGGGCAATCCATCGCTTTCCTGATTTCCGGCAAACAAGTGCCCGAAGGACACGGGCCGTTTTATGCGCTACATTAAACAAATGAATCATTCGCCCGCGCTGATCATTGGTAGTCTTCTAGCTGCTCTCGGCGTTGGCCTGGGGGCCTTTGGCGCCCATGGACTGCGCAGTATCCTGGACTCTTCTCAGCTGGAGTGGTGGCACACCGCTGTGCAATATCAGATGTGGCATGCACTTGGACTGATCGGCCTGGGAGCCAGCCATCTGGAACGGTTAACCCTGCCCGTGACACTGTTGACGCTAGGTACGCTGATGTTTGCCGGATCACTCTATCTGTTGGCTCTGACCGGCTTACACTGGTTGGGCATGATCACTCCGATTGGCGGCTTACTGATGATAGCGGGCTGGCTGACTGTGGCTTGGCGGGTGTGGCGATAACACCTTGCATTGCACGGCACTGCAGCCTTTAACATCAATGCCCTGTATTTTTTCCGGCACGCTGGGGAAAAATCAGGATGCAGGCAATAATTATCACGATGAGTGTTGCTGATGCAGAGTAGCGACTTAATGCGAGACCCCCTGCATTCAATGGCTTGTCGAGAAAATCTCCCACTACGGCTCCAAGGGGTCGCGTAAGAATAAACGCTGCCCAGAATAACAAGGTTCTGGATACTTCTGTCCAGTAGTAGATTGCAATCACAGCCCCCAGAAAGAGGCTGAAGACGATTGCCCCGCCACCGTATCCAAGCCCCGCCGTATCAGCCGTCCAGTCCCCCAGCGCAGTACCCAATGTTTGTGAAAACATGATTGTTATCCAATAAAACATCTCTGCTTTTGGAGAACTCACAGTATCGACTGAAACAGATCCAAGTGATTTATGCCAAACCGCCAAAGAGGCCAGCAAAAGGGCAAACAGCAGAGAAGCCCCGCCGCTATAGCCAATCCCGAGAGATCGGTCCGCAAAGTCGGCAAGCGTCGTCCCAACTGTTGTCGTTGCGATAATTGTTGTCCAGTACAAAAACGGGTAAAACCGCTTCGCCCTGATCTGGGCAACCACCGCGATGAGAAAAACTGCTGAAAAAATAGCTGTCCCCATAAGGTAGCCCAGCTTCATCGACATGGACACCGTGTCGCCACCAGTCTCGCCCAATGTGGTGGCGGCAATTTTAATGACCCAGAAGATCAAAGTAACTTCAGGTACCTTGCTCAAGGTGTGTTGGGTAATATTGTGCACCCTGCCTTTCTTAGGGTTTGACAAAGCGCAAAGCGAATTTATCTGTCTGGGTTTTCATGTCGTAGAATACCTGGTCGCGAAGATCAGCGGGGTTGCGCAAAAAACCATCCTCTTGCTCAAGCCGGAACCCGGCCTGCCTGAACTCATTTACTACAACCGCTTCGTCAATGCGATGGAGCGACTTGGTCACTGAAACGCCTGTACCCGCCACAGCTGAATGATCAATCACAACAAGATGCCCCCCCGGTTTCAACGCATCGAACAACCGCTGATTCATTTTCATGCGGTCTACGGGCATAAAAGCAATATCGTGGTAATTCAAGATGATGGTAATCAAATCCAACTTGGGGATATCATCGGCTACCGGATCTTCAAACGGCCTCACAAATGACACGATGTTGGTCTGCGGATGATCGGCCAACCGCTTTTCGAATGAAGGATGCGATCTGTCAGATTGCGCCCATACGGTACCATTGCTTCCAACGACCAGTGCCAGCAACTGCGTGGTGTACCCACCGCCAGCCGCAATATCCAGCACCCGCATGCCAGGTCGTACATTAGCAAACTTCAGAAATTCCAGGGGTTTGCGCCGGGCATCAGCGGCCCTGTCACTATCGGTTCGTATCGGGCTGGCAACTGCATGTTTGTAATTTTCGGCAATCGCCTGCGCGTCATCCGCTTGGCCTGATGCATGCCCATTGGTGCCCCATGCGAATCCAGAAATTATGAGCGCCAATCGAAACCATCGCACGCCAGAACAGCATTTTGAAATAAACATAAATTGCTCCTCTTGATAATTTCTCCGTGGCGCAACTAACTAACTGCTCTATCACAGCGCTTGGCTGATTATTATTGTGTTCTTCAGCCTTCTGTACAGGGCAAATAATAATCCGCTATAAAGAAGTCAAATATTATTCCTTTTGAACCGGGTTTCAAGCCCTTAAACTGTCATCCGTCAGAACTAATTATGAAAACGACTCTCATGCCCTCGACTTTACCTATAGCGCCATTACACAAGGGCGGAGCAAAGCAAAGCGAACTTTTCGCAATGAAGACTGGCTGGCAATCTGGATCGGACTCGGTCTACTGATTGCCGCGGTGATCTTATTCGTCTCTGGTACCAGTATTAGCTGGCTGGCAGTGGTCCCGGGTAAGTGGCACACCCTACCACAGCTAGGAACTCAATTGATGGCAAACGTGTGGCGTTACATCGCTCAGTTCATCCTTTGGATGGTGATTTTTGGCATTGCCATCAATTTTTTGAAGATTCCTCTGAAGCACTTCTTACCATCGTTTCTCTTTGTTTATGTTGGGTCGATCGGAATTTTTGTGCTCGGAGAGTGGGATCAAGCACATTATTACAACCTCGAGCCCCCGCTGGTGGCACTCGCATTGGGATTATTGATTGCCAACACCGTCCGCCCGCCAGCATGGCTCGAATCAGGATTCCGCGTAGAGTTCTACATCAAGGTCGGGATTGTCATGCTGGGTGCAACCCTACCGTTCACCCTGATTATCTGGGCTGGCCCGGTGGCCATTGTGCAAGCATCGATCGTCTCAATCGCAACTTTTTGCACCATTTTTTTCACAGGCAAACGGTTGGGTCTGGACCGGAGGTTGGCAGCGACATTAGGTGCCGGAGGTGCTGTGTGCGGCGTATCAGGCTCGATCGCCATCGCTGGCGCCGTTGGTGCCAAAAAAGAACACGCTTAGCCATCTCGTTAGTGATCTTCTGGGCAATCATCATGATCTTTGCACTGCCGCTCATTTCCCGCACCCTCGGATTACCGACAGGTGTGGCGGGCGCATGGATTGGCACCTCCGAGTTTGCCGACGCGGCTGGTTTCGCTGCTGCCGAGACCTATGGCAGTTACGCAGGACATGTACCTGGAATTGAGGGCCATGCCGATGCTGCCGTCAATGCGTTCACTTTAATGAAGGTCATCGGTCGTGACGTTTGGATCGGCATATGGGCGCTCGTGCTTTCTATCATTGCCACTACGCGCTGGGAAGAAACTAGCCTCACGGGGCGTGCTGACTATGGCGAAATCTGGAGGCGATTCCCAAAGTTCGTAATTGGCTTTCTGATCGCCTCGCTGGTTACCACGGCAATTTCGCACGGCTACAGCTTTTCTGAATACAAAGCCAGCGTGGTACCCAAGCTCGTTGGGCCAGTTCGGGACTTGCGCACATGGGCATTTATTTTTTGTTTCTTCAGTATTGGCTTGACGACGCGTTTCCGTGATTTTTCCAAGGCCGGTGCCAATCCGTTCTATGCCTTCACTGCGGGAGTTGTGGTCAGTGTCATACTTGGATTCATCCTGTCAACACAGGTCTTCGTAGGTTTCTGGACGGAGATTGGCCAGTGAGCACTGATCAATCACTACCGTTGAATGTAGTGCCGCTTTGCAAACACTGCCGCCATTTTGACAATGCCCCGGAATCACTTGAAAAGGCCATTCCGGGGCTACGGGTCATGGGTTCGGGCTATAGTTCCGTACATGGCACTAACGGGCTATGTGAAAGATGGGACCGGTATTTGTCTCAAAACTACTCTTGCGAGGAATTTCGACCGCTAGGCACTTCACTCTAATTCAACCGCAGAAGATTTACAGAGGTAACTCTGCCATAATTCCGGTTTAAACTCTTTACTTCGAGAGGTGACTGCCATGCGTCTTTGGTTATTGTTTTTGATGCTCCTGCTTACCATGGCCCTGAACGGCTGTGGTTACAACACCCTGCAATCTACTGATGAACAAATCAAGGCAAGCTGGGCCGAAGTACTAAACCAATATCAGCGCCGCGCCGATCTGGTACCCAACCTTGTTAACACGGTAAAAGGGTTTGCCGCACAAGAACAAACCGTGCTGCTTGGCGTGACCAACGCACGCGCCAAAGTTGGCAGCATTCAGGCTACTCCGGAACTGGTCAACGACGAACAGGCCTTTGCCAAATTTCAGCAGGCACAGAGCGAGCTGACTTCCGCGCTGTCGCGCCTGCTCGTGGTAACGGAAAATTACCCCCAATTGAAATCCGATGCCAATTTTCGTGAGCTGCAGGCACAGCTGGAAGGTACGGAGAACCGTATTACCGTGGCGCGTAATCGTTACATCAAAGCCGTGCAAGAATACAATCTCGTAGTTCGTTCATTTCCCAGCAACCTGACAGCAATGATGTTTGGCTATAAACAAAAACCCTCTTTCGCGGTAGAAAACGAGAAAGAAATTTCCAGACCGCCGACCGTCGATTTCAGCACTCCGGCCATACCGCCGACCGGAAAATGACATGATCCGCGCCTTGGCGCATGCGCTGCTGCTGCTGGCGCTTTGTTTCATGGTCACGGCGGCGCAAGCGGATGTGCCGGTGCCACCGCTTGCCGCGCGCGTCACCGATCTGACCCATACCCTCGACGCCACTCAAAAACAGGCGCTTGAAACATTGTTAACGCAATTCGAGGCAAAAAAGGGCAGCCAGATCGCCGTGCTGATGATTCCTACAACCCGGCCGGAAACCATTGAACAATATGGCATTCGCGTGGCCGATTCATGGAAGCTCGGTCGCAAAGGCATAGACGATGGCGCGCTACTGCTGATCGCCAAGGATGACCACGCCCT
>JAGWPH010000002.1 GCA_028870615.1 Betaproteobacteria bacterium | reverse complement strand
GATGACCGCCTCCGACAAACGCTCATGGGAGACATCCGGATCATGCTGGGTGGAAAGCACCACCGTATCAATACCCACCACCTCTCCGTCCACATAGCGCACGCTGACTTGTGATTTGGCGTCAGGTCGCAAAAATGGCAGGCGCCCGTCCTTGCGCAATTCCGCCTGACGCTGCACCAGCCGATGCGCCAGATGGATGGGCAGTGGCATCAGGGTATCGGTTTCATCGCAGGCATACCCAAACATGAGACCCTGGTCGCCGGCCCCCTGGTCGAGGTCCAGCCCGCGTCCCTCATCCACGCCCTGCGCGATGTCGGGGCTTTGACGATTAAGCGCGGTCAGGACCGCGCAGGTCTGGTAATCAAACCCGATTTCTGAACTGTTGTAGCCGATGCGCCGCACCACATCCCTGGCCACATCAATGTAATTGATCTGGGCGCTGGTTGTGATTTCGCCGGAGATCACGATCAACCCCGTACTGGTCAGCGTTTCACAGGCTACGCGTGCTTTGGGATCCTGCGCTAGAATGGCGTCCAGCACGCCATCGGAAATCTGGTCGGCAACCTTGTCCGGGTGCCCTTCGGAAACTGACTCCGAAGAGAAGAGGTATTGACTCATGGCGAACCCCGCCCTTTTTCATAAAAAACAACGAACCGTGAATTATAACAGCGATTCCAAACTGAAATGACGTTGCGCCTTTCTCTCGCCCTACTCTGGTTGCTGCACTGGCTCCCCCTGCCGGCGCTGGCTGCCCTGGGAGACCTCTTGGGGTCTTTGGCCTATCATCTGGCCACCGAACGCCGTCGGGTAACCCTGATCAATCTGGAGCTGTGTTTCCCACAATGGTCTGCAAGCCAGCGTGTTGCCGTGGCTCGGGCTCACTTTCAAGCTTTCATGACCAGCATCCTGGCGCAAGGCGTAGGGTGGTACGCGCCGCTGGCTCATCTGAGGGCCATCGTGCATTTTGAGGGCCTGGAACATCTGCAGGGTGCGCTGTCTCAAGGACCCGTCATTCTTATGACCCCTCATTTTTTTGGCATCGATACCGCCGGTATCTGCTTGTCGGCAGATGTAGACATGATCTCGTTTCATACCCGCCATAAGGACCTCCGCATCGACGACATGATCCAGCGTCTGCGCCGGCGCTGGAACCGTGGCGTGATCTTTGCGCGACAGGATGGGATCCGCGCCGTGTTGCGTGCCCTCAAGCCGGGCTGGGCCCTGTATTACCTGCCCGATCAGGACTATGGGTCCAGGGATTCCATCTTTGTGGATTTTTTTGGCGTCAAAACTGCCACCATTCCTGCGATGTCGCGCCTGGCCCGGCTGGCGCAGGCCCAGGTCGTACCCTGCGTGATTCACCAGGACTTTCACCAAAACCGTTGCAGGGTCTGTTTTTACCCGCCCTGGCAAAACTTTCCGGGGGATGACGAGGCCATAGATGCCCGGCGCACGAACCAGTTCATCGAGGCGTGCATCCTGGAACAGCCAGCCAACTACCTGTGGAGCCACAAACGCTTTAAAACACGCCCAGAGGGCGTACCTTCACCTTACGAACGCTGACCCGCCTCCAGACAATCTCCTGCGCGCAATTCCAAAACGCGATAGGATTCCTTCCATTACATCACTCATGGCCTGACCCAATGCAACTCCGCTTCACCAAAATGCAGGGACTGGGCAACGACTTTGTGGTTCTGGATGCCACCCCATCGCCCCTCCTGCTTTCCCCGGACCAGATCCGCTGGATTGCCGACCGTCATTTTGGCGTGGGATGCGATCAGATCCTGATCGTGGAACGACCCCACGATCCTGGCAATGATTTTCGCTACCGGATTCTCAACGCCGACGGCAGCGAGGTGGAAAACTGCGGCAACGGCGCCCGTTGTCTGGTTCGCTTCGTCCACGAGCAGGGGTTGACGCAGAAAGATGAAATCAAGGTGGAAACACCGGGTGGCGTGATCACCCCGCGTCTTAACGCCGATGGCCGGGTCACGGTAAACATGGGTGACCCGATTTTTGAACCTGCCCGAATCCCCTTCAGCGTATCCGCTCAGGCATTGACCTACCCGCTCACCATTGGATCAGTGACCCACGAATTCAGCGTCCTTTCCATGGGCAATCCACACGCCGTGCAACTGGTGCGTTCGGTGGCACAGGCCCCGGTTGCGCAGGAAGGACCGCTCATCGAACGCCATCCGGCCTTTCCCAGGCGCGTCAATGCGGGTTTCATGGAAGTGGTGAACCGTTCCCACATCCGCCTGCGTGTTTTCGAGCGCGGCGCCGGCGAAACCCTGGCCTGCGGTACGGGCGCATGCGCTGCCGTGGTCGCCGGAATCATGCGCAACCTGTTGGACAGCACGGTGACAGTGACGACCCGTGGCGGCGATCTTTCACTCACCTGGCAGGGACTGGGCCATCCTGTATGGATGACCGGTGACGCCGTATCCGTATTTACAGGCGAACTTCACCTGCCCGAACGCTTGGAGGAAATGGCATGAGTTTGAACTCCGATTCCATTGCAGCCTGG
>JAGWPH010000155.1 GCA_028870615.1 Betaproteobacteria bacterium | reverse complement strand
GATGACCCCCTGGGCCTGCGCTACAGCCATGCCGTAGCCCGGCACGATGATCACTTCCTTGGCATCGCTGAGCAGTTGCGCAGTGTCTTCGGCGCTGATGGGCACGACTTCTCCTTGCGGCTCAGCCGTACTGGACGTGCCGCCTCCTGTTCCAAAGCCTCCCAGAATGACACTGATGAAGCTGCGATTCATGGCGCGGCACATGATGTAGGACAGGATGGCCCCACTGCTGCCCACCAGGGCCCCCGTGACAATGAGCAGATCATTGGAAAGCATGAAACCGGTCGCTGCGGCCGCCCATCCGGAATAACTGTTAAGCATGGAGACCACCACCGGCATATCCGCTCCGCCGATAGACATGACCAGATGAATTCCAAACAGGAACGCAATCACGGTCATCGCGATCAGCGGCACCAGTCCGCTGGTGCCTTCCGAACTCAGGAATACGCTTCCCAGATAAACAACAGCCAGAAGGCCGACCAGATTAATCCAGTGACGTCCCGGCAGCATCAGGGGTTTACCGGAAATGGAACCCCGCAATTTTCCAAACGCGATGATGGAACCCGTAAAGGTGACGCCCCCGATGAAGACACCCAGGTAAATTTCCACTTCGTGAACGGTTTTTTCCGCACCGGTCAGGTGCATATTGGGATCCAGGTAACTGGCATAGCCCACCAATGTGGCTGCCAGTCCGACAAAGCTGTGCAGCACCGCAACCAGTTCGGGCATCTGGGTCATCTCTACCCGCACGGCCAGTACCCAGCCGACAACCGCACCGACCAGGATGGCAGGGACCAACAATCCGTAACCCGTGACCTGCGCCCCGATCACGGTTGCGAGAATGGCAATGCCCATTCCCAATGCACCATAAAAATTACCGCGCCGGGCCGTCTCCTGTCGAGACAAACCGCCCAGGCTTAAAATAAACAGAATCGCCGCAGCGATGTAAGAAACCGTCATCAATCCGTTTGCCATGGTGTCGGCCCCTTCAATCTTTTCGGAACATATTTAACATGCGCTGGGTCACGCGAAAGCCCCCAGAGATGTTGATGGTTGCGATCAACACGGAAAACACTGCCAATACCATGACGAGCGTATTGGAACTGGAAACCTGCAGTAAGGCGCCGATCACGATGATGCCGCTGATCGCATTGGTCACGCTCATCAGTGGGGTATGCAGTGCAGGGGTAACATTCCACACTACCTGATAGCCCACGAAACATGCCAGAACGAACACGGTGAAGTGCGGCAGAAACGCAGGTGGCGCATAGGCGCCAATGCCCGCAAAAACCAGCGCGCCAAAGGCTGCCATCATCACCAGCTTGCGGGTTTTGGCGGGAGGTGACGGCTGGCCGTGCTTGGGCGCGACCATTGGAGCAGCTGCGGGCTTGGCAGGCGCAATGGCCGGAATTTTGAGGGGCGGAGCGGGCCAGGTCAATTGTCCGTTATGAATCACTGTCGTCCCGCGAATCACATCGTCTTCCATGTTGACCAGGATCTGGCCGTCCTTGGCCGGTGTCAGGTCCGTCAGCAAATGTCGCAGATTGGTGCCATACAGTTGACTGGATTGGGCGGCCAGACGGCTCGGCAAGTCGGTGTATCCAATCACGCTGACGCCATGCACCACGACGACCTCGCCCGGAACCGTACATTCGCAGTTACCGCCCTGTTCAGCAGCCATGTCAACGATGACGCTGCCCGGTTTCATGGAAGCCACCATTTCAGCCGTGATCAGCTTGGGGGCTGGTTTCCCGGGAATCAGCGCAGTCGTCACGATGATATCCACTTCTTTGGCCTGCGCCGCAAATAACGCCATTTCGGCCTTGATGAATTCCGGGCTCATCTGCTTGGCATAGCCCCCCGTTCCGGAGCCTTCCTCTTCGAAGTTGAGCTCCAGAAACTCGCCGCCCATGCTCTCGATCTGTTGCTTGACCTCGGGACGCGTATCGAAGGCGCGCACGATGGCACCCAGTCCCCGCGCCGTCCCAAGAGCGGACAAGCCGGCTACGCCAGCCCCAATGACCATCACCTTGGCGGGAGGCACTTTGCCTGCGGCCGTGATCTGACCCGTAAAGAATCGGCCGAAATGTTGGGAGGCTTCGACAATCGCTCGATATCCCGCGATGTTGGCCATGGAACTCAAGGCATCCATTTTCTGGGCACGGGAAATGCGGGGCACGGCATCCATGGCCAGCACGGTAACACCGCGCGCCATTAACTTTTGCATCAGGTCAGGATGTTGCGCAGGCCAGATGAAACTGATTAACGTCATGCCTGGACGCAGCAATTCGGATTCATGGATGCCAAGCT
>JAGWPH010000154.1 GCA_028870615.1 Betaproteobacteria bacterium | reverse complement strand
TTGCGCCAGCCGGTGCATGCCGAGGATGTGGCCGCAGCCTGCGTGGCTGCGCTGCAAGCGCCGCAGGCCGAGAATCGCAGCTATGTGCTTTCGGGGGGTGAAACCCTGACTTATCGGGAGATGGTCGTCCGGGTCTTCACAGCCCTGGGGCGTCCGCCGCGTTGCTTTAGTGTGCCGCTCGGGGTTTTTATTCTGGCGTTGAAGGGGTTGCGCCGATGGCCACGCTACCGGCACTGGACCGCGGCCATGGCGCTGCGCATGGGTGAAGATTTGATCTTCGATCACAGCGAGGCCCGGCGCGATCTGGGTTTTGTGCCGCGCGCGTTTCGCCTGACTGGAGCGGATTTACCGTGAACACCGAGGGCTTTTCCCCGGAACTCTTACTGCTGATTGCAACCAGTGCGCTCCTCACCTGGGCCATTGCGTGGGGTGTGCAACGCGCCGCATTTCGGTTGGGATTGGTGTCCCAGCCCAATGCCCGTTCCTCGCATCGTCAACCCACGCCCCATGGGGGCGGGTTGGGCATGGTGCTGGCAGGCACCCTGGCAGGAGGTTGGTTGGCGTGGAGTCGTGGGGTTCCAGTACTGGGGGAGACGCTCGGTCTTGCCCTGCTGCTGGCAATGGTCGGACTGCGCGATGATTTTCGCGCCTTGCCGGTGCGCATGCGATTTGCCGTGCACGGTGCGGTTTGTACCGGCTTGCTGGGCCTGCTGGGACTTTTGACAGCGCCTTTGGGGATGGTCGTCCTGATGCTCTTACTGGGCATCTGGTGGATCAATCTGTTCAATTTCATGGATGGCATTGACGGTCTTGCTGCAGCACAGGCGTTGTTCATGTTGGGCCTGGGGGCGCTTCTGGCAGCCTGGGGCCATTCCGAACGGATGGTGCAGCCGCTCTGGGTTATGATGCCGTGTTTGGCTGCGGCGGCAGCCGGTTTTTTGTGGATCAACTGGCCCCCAGCCAAAATTTTCATGGGCGACGTGGGCAGCACCTGGATGGCTTTCATGATTTTTGCAATGGCACTGATGTCCATTTTGGCGGGTTGGCTCGAGATCTCGACCTGGCTGATTTTGGGTGCCGGGTTTATTGCCGATGCCAGCGTGACGCTGCTGGTCCGGATCGCCACAGGACAACGCTGGACCGAGGCGCATCGCAGCCATGCGTACCAGCGCCTGGCGCGACGCTGGCACAGTCACCGCAAGGTCACACTGTTGGTGGGGGCGTTTAACCTGTTGTGGCTATTGCCCCTGGCAGGGGCCGCACAGGTCTGGCCGCAATGGGGCGGAATAGGGTTGATGCTGGCCTACGCGCCAGCGCTCGCCGGTGTAACGATGTGGGGTGCAGGGAAACCTAACGATGGCTGAAGCGTTTTCCGATTTTTTGTCGCGTTACCTGATCAGGAAGTCCCGACCGTTCAAACAGGGCCTGATGCTGGCCGTGGATGTGTTGTCGCTGATGTTTGCAGTATGGGCGGCCTATGCCTTGCGTTTGGGCGGGTGGTTTGTGCCCAATTCGGGCCAACTGTTGCTGATGGTCGCTGCCCCGGCCCTGGCCTTGCCCGTCTTTCTCAAGAGCGGGCTGTACCGTTCGATCATCCGATACCTGGGCGAGCAAGCCCTCTGGACAGTCTTCAAGGCCATGGCGCTGTCTGCTGCACTATGGGCAGGTTTGGCCTTCATGACGCAAATGACCGGGCTGGAAGGCGTGCCCCGCTCGGTGCCGTTGCTCTATGGATTGATCGGGATGGTGTTGGTGGGAGGGACACGTTTCACCGCCCGCTGGCTGCTTTGGTTGCCTTTGCGCGAACGCTTTGCAGGCCGACAGGTATTGATCTATGGGGCTGGGGATGCGGGATGGCAACTCGCCGCTGCCTTGCGCCAGGGGAGGGAGTTTTTTCCGGCGGGTTTTCTGGAGGATGACGTTGCCTTGCAGGGCAAGGACGTGGGCGGGTTGCGGGTGTACGCACCGAGCCAGTTGCCCGGTTTGATCGAACGCTTCGACATTCATGACGTGATCGTGACCTTGCCCTCGGCATCCAGTGCCCGGCGTCGTGAAGTGGTGACCTTTCTGGAACAGCACCCGGTGCGCGTGCGTATTCTGCCAGCTCTGGTGGATATCGCCAACGGCCGGCACCTCATCAACATGGTGCGTGAAGTGGACATCGGCGACCTGCTCGGGCGCGATCCAGTGGCGGCCAATCCGGCCTTGTTGGGGCGCTCGGTTTTTGGTAAATCCGTTCTGGTCAGCGGGGCGGGTGGCTCGATCGGCTCGGAATTATGTCGCCAGATTGCGGTGCTCCGCCCGGCCCGCATGGTGTTGCTGGAGACCAGCGAGCATGCGCTCTACCAGATCGATCGGGGGTTGCGCAGCATGGCAGACTTCGACATTGTGCCCTGCCTGGGATCTGTGGGAGATGAAACGCTGGTGACACGGCTCCTCGGCACCCACGGCATCCAAACCATTTATCACACAGCGGCCCATAAGCACGTTCCGCTGGTGGAGATCAATGTACTGGAAGGGGTGCGCAACAATGTGTTGGGCACCCTGACATTGGCTCAGGCAGCCTTTGAAGCGGGTGTTGAAACCTTTGTGTTGATCTCCACGGACAAGGCCGTGCGTCCCGCCAATATCATGGGAACCACCAAGCGCTGGGCCGAGTTAATCGTGCAGTCCATGGCACAGCGCGCAGCCGGTCGTCCTCAGCGATTCTGTGCCGTGCGTTTTGGTAACGTGCTGGGTTCAAGTGGCTCGGTGATTCCGCTGTTTCGTGAACAGATCGCCGTGGGTGGACCGGTGACGGTCACCCATCCCGAAGTGACACGTTACTTCATGTCCATTCACGAAGCCGTGGAACTGGTGATCCAGGCCGGTAGCCTTGCACGTGGCGGAGAAATTTTTCTGCTCGAGATGGGTGGGCCGGTGCGGATTGTCGATCTTGCGCGCAACATGATCCGCCTTGCGGGGCACAGCCTGCGCGATGCGACGCATCCTCAACACGATATTGAAATCGTTTATACCGGCCTGCGCCCCGGTGAAAAGCTTTTTGAAGAACTGCTGATTGCCAGCAGCAATGCCACGCCCACAGAACATCCCAAGATCATGCAGGCGGAAGAGCCTTTCATGACTGAGTCGGTCCTGATGGCCCATTTGGAGCGGCTGCGTGAAGGGGTTCTGGCCTGCAATGAGGCGGCGGTCCGGGCAGTGCTGAGGGAAATAGAATAGGAGCCTGACCCCGGTTTCCCTCCAAGCGCCAAGTTAGGCATAATCCAGGGATTGTGATCGGACTTCTAGGGTCACTATTTCAATCGGAGGTGTCATGTCCCACTCCTATACCCTCAAGGTTAATGGCCAATCGCATACGGTGCAGGTGGACGACCCAAAAATGCCACTGCTGTACGCGTTGCGCAACGATCTTCATTTGCGCGGCCCGCATTTTGGCTGCGGGTTGGGCCAATGCGGAGCTTGTACGGTTCATGTCGACGGTCATCCGGTACGCTCCTGCAGCGTGTCGGTTGCCAAGGTGGCGGGGCAGTCGATTACCACGCTCGAAGGGCTAGGCTCCCCAGAACACCTCCATCCCATTCAGCAGGCTTTCATTGATGAGCAGGCTGCCCAGTGCGGCTATTGCATCAACGGCATGATCATGCAAACCAAGGCATTGCTGGATAAAAACAAGCATCCCAGCGAACAGGACATCCGGCAGGCATTGGCACTCAATTTGTGCCGCTGCGGCACCCATGTCCGCATCATCCGGGCCGTGCAACGTGCCGCCGCGGCTCTGGTTTGAGGGAGGAGAGATCATGACCCATGAGGTATTGAACCGCCGTGTATTTTTGAAGACCGCCGGATCGCTGATGGTGACCTTTGCCCTGTTGCCCGATCGGGTATCGGTCGCTGCCGATACCCCAGCGGCTTCCAAGAGTGTGGCTACCGATGCTGTGGAGGGCTTCATTCAAATCCACCCCGACAATTCGGTGACGATCTATTCCGGCAAGGTGGACCTCGGCACCGGGGTGCGCACTGCAATCACCCAGATCGCCGCGGAAGAGCTTGATATCCCCTTGGCCCAGGTGACAATCGTTCAGGGGGATACCCTGACCACACCGGATCAGGGGCTTACCTGGGGCAGCCTGTCCATTCAAGTGGGTGGCATGCAGATCCGCCAAGCCTGTGCGACGGCCCGGGCTGCCTTGATCAGCCGGGCGGCAAGCAAATTCAGTGCGCCGGCCCAGGCCATCAAAACCCATGAGGGAAGATGCTGGCATGAAGGGGCCAGCACGTCTTACGCCGAACTGATTGAAGCGGAAGGGTTGGTGCTCAAGGTGGACCCCAAAGCGCCCACGAAGGCGCCTGCCGATTATCAGGTCGTCGGCAAGTCCGTGGCGCGCCTCGACATTCCCGCCAAGGTGACAGGGCAATTTGAATACATGCACGATTTTCGCCTGCCCGGGATGGTGCACGCCCGGGTGGTCCGACCCACAGGGGTGCACGCCGAGCTGTTGTCGGTGGATGACCAGGCGGCCCGCAAGGTGCCGGGGTTTGTCGCCACTGTGCGCGAAGGCAATTTTCTTGCGGTGGTGGCGCGCACGGAATGGGGAGCCATTCAGGCCAGTGCAGCAATCAAGCCGGTCTGGAGCGCGTGGCAGGGTCTGCCCGAGCAAAACCGGTTGTGGGATTACGTACGCAACACGGCCATCAGCAAGAGCGAGGATCTGCAAAATGCCGGCGACCCTGCCACCGTGTTGCAGCAAAGCGCCAAAAAACTTCGGGCCACTTACGACTTCGCCATCCACACTCATGGCTCTCTCGGGCCTTCCTGCGCTGTGGCCGAATGGAAAGACGGAATGGTGACCTGTTGGACCGCTTCACAACAAGTCCACCTGTTGCGCAAGCAGATGGCCCAGATGATGAAAGTGCCGGAGTCCCAGGTGCGTTGCATTTACATCGCCGGCTCCGGCTGTTATGGGCGCAATGGCCACGAAGATGCTGCGGCTGATGCCGTGCTGATTGCCAAGGTGGTCAACCAGCCGGTGCGCGTGCAGTGGATGCGCGCCGACGAGCATGGCTGGGATCCCAAGGGACCACCGTTTTTGCTGGATTTTCGTGGGGCCCTGGATGATCAGGGGCATATCGCGGCCTGGGAATCCCAAGCGTACATTCCAAAGCGCCCGGCCCAGGCGTCTGTCACCTTGCTCGCCGCCGACCTGGCACTCATGCCCCATGAAGTGGCGCATCCGGGCAACGTTCATCAAGGCCTGGCGATTCCGTATCAGGTGCCTAATCTCAAGACTACCGCGCATTACTTGAGCCACACCCCGTTTCGTGCTTCATGGATTCGTGCGCCCGGGCGGATGCAGAATACCTTTGGTAGCGAGAGTTTCATGGATGAGCTGGCCCACGCCGCGAGCGCCGATCCAATGGAATTTCGCCTGCGCCATCTTATCGATCCACGGGGTCGTGAATGCCTGGAGCGGGTCGCGCAGTTGGCCCATTGGCAACCGCGCACCGGCAAAGCGGCCGATTCTGGTGATGTGGTGCGCGGGCGCGGGGTGTCCTACATCAAGTACGAACTGGTGCGAACCTATGTGGCGGTGGTTGCCGATGTGGAAGTGAATCGCCGCACAGGAAAAATCAGGGTGACTCATTTTTACATTGCTCATGATTGCGGCCAGATCATCAATCCCGATGGGCTTAAAAACCAGCTGGAAGGCAACATCATTCAAACCGTGAGCCGCACCCTGCTGGAAGAAATAAAGTTCAATCGCTCGCAGGTCACGACGCTCGATTGGGTCAGCTACCCCATCCTGACATTCCCGGAGGTCCCTCAGGTCACCATGGACCTGATTGATCGGCCTACCGAGAAACCCTGGGGCGCCGGTGAGCCGGCCGCCTCGGTGGTGCCCTCGGCGATTGCCAATGGCGTGTATGATGCCCTCGGGGTGCGCCTGCGCTCCGTACCGTTTACGCCGCACAAAGTTTTGGAAGCCATGAGGACACGCACATGATCACTATTGAAAAAATGAAACAATGGGGCGCCCGTAACATGAGGGCTGTCTCCCATTTCTTTTTGCTGTGGATATTTGCCATGGGGGCAGCCCATGCTGCTGATGGCAAGACCGAGTTATTGTGGCTGGGGCATTCGGCTGTACGTATTTCTACCCCGGGTGGCAAAGTCATTCTGGTGGATCCTTTCATCACCCAGAACCCCAAGACGCCCGAGCAGTACAAAAACCTCGATGCGCTGGGCCACATTGACCTGATCGTGGTGACTCATGGTCACTGGGACCACCTGGGGGACGCCCCGGAGTTGGCCAAGCGCCTGAAAATTCCCGTTATCGCGCCGGCCGGACTTAATCAGACGCTGCTGACGCTGGGGGTGTTGCCTGCGGAACTTGCGCCGCGCATGAACAAATCAGGCACCATCACACCCTTCGAAGGGATCAAGATCACCATGGTCCATGCCGAACACAGTTCGGAAGTGGTGTGGCATAACCCCACCACCAACAAGGACGAAACCCATCCGGGCGGAGAGCCGGTGGGATTCATTATCGAGATGGAGAATGGGTTCAAGATTTATCACATGGGTGATACCGGGTTGTTCAGCGACATGAAGATGATTGCTGATTACTACAAGCCGGACCTGGTGCTGATTCCCATCGGTGGTCACTTCGTGATGAGTCCGCAGGATGCGGCCTATGCCGTGCGCTACTGGCTCAAGCCGCATTATGCCTTGCCGATTCACTACGGCACTTACCCGGTGCTGAAGGGCACGCCGGAAGAGTTTATCAAGGCGCTGGGAACCTCCCGCACCAAGGTGCTGGATCTCACACCCGGCGGGACGGTAACCTTTTAAGCCAGCCCAACCCCTGCGATGTACCGGCCTGTGGCCGGTACTCGCAGCCGATGGTTCCGTCGTAGCCCAATCGGTCAATCAGATCGAACAGGTAGGGGTAGTGGATTTCCCCCACATCAGGTTCATGACGGTCGGGGACCCCGGCCACCTGGAAATGACGCACCCTGCCGCTTGGCAGAAAAGTTTCAATGCGGCGCGCCAGGTCACCTTCCACGATCTGGCAATGATACAAATCCATCAGTACCCCCAGATTGGCCATCCCCACCTCGGTGACCAGGTGATGCGCCTGGTCTTGCCGGGTGAGATAGTAGCCGGGCATGTCGCGCGGGTTGATGGGCTCGATCAGAATATCGATTCCCAGTGGGGCCGCCACTGAGGCAGCCCAGACCAGATTGTCCAGATAGGTGCTGCGCACCCGGTGAAGATCGCTATCGGGCGGGACGATGCCTGCCATCACATGCAAGCGGGGACAGCGCAGTGTTTGGGCATAGGGCAGCGCTTGCTCCCTGATGCTGTGTCGGAAGTCCGCTTCACGTCCGGGCAGTGCCGCAAGTCCGCGTTCTCCCGCTTCCCAATTCCCGGGCGGGGCATTGAACAGCACCTGCTGCAACCCCTGATCTTCCAGATGCGCTAAACAGACCTCGGCTTCAAGGGCGTAGGGAAACAGGCATTCGACGGCATCAAACCCATCGGCGCGGGCGGCCGCGAAGCGATCCGGAAATGCGTGTTCCCGGTACATCATGGTCAGGTTGGCGGCAAAGCGGGGCATGGGGGCTCCAGCAAAATTGATCAACCCCTAGATGCTACGCCGAGAGTGCTGTACGATTCCACCAAACAATGTGTTGTTAAATCTCACTGACTGCACGGGACCATGCCTTCTCCAACTGCCAATACACCGCTGGCTCTTTCTTCTTTAGCCGTTATTAGCAGCAATCCGCAAGCCCTGGCCTTGCTTGATGGGTTGCAATGGGCCAATACCACAAGTTCGTCCAGTACCACCATTCCTTATAGTTTTATAACGCCGAGTTCGAGTTTCAATCCCGGGTATGACACGAGCGTCATCAGTGGAATTCAGGCGTTCAGCACCACCCAGCAGACCGCGTTCACGAGCGCGCTCTCGAAGTGGGCCGATGTGGCCAATCTCAATTTTGTCCCGACGGTGGACAACAGCACCACGGTGGGTAATATCCGGGTGGCGTTTTCCACCAGCTATAACTGGTCCGGGGCCAACGGATTTACTTATCAGGACTATAGCACCACAGGCAGTGGCAGTAGTGCCGTCTACTCTGCGTTGCCCGACAACGGCAACATCTGGCTTGATCCCACGTCCACCGATACCGTCTATAACTCTGATTTCAGTACCGCCTACACGAGTCAGAGCAATTCCTCGAGCATGCCCGAAGGCGGGTATGAGTACTTTACGTTGCTACACGAACTGGGGCATGCGCTGGGGCTCAAGCATCCCTTCGATGCGACGTCGTCCTCATTCAACTCGGTGGTGATCAGCCCCGACCACACGGTTAGCGGCAGTCTGGATTCCAATCTGTATACCGTGATGAGCTATACCACCGTGGCCGGAACCAGCATGGTGGGTTTTAGCTTCAACCCCACCACGCCCATGCTGCTTGACATTGCCGCCATGCAGGCCATGTATGGCGCCAACATGGGGTATAACGCCGGGGATACCACCTATAACTTTAACGACAACCCAGGCCAGTATTATTTTGAGACCCTCTGGGATGGGGGCGGCCACAATACCATAGCCTATACCGGCAACACCTCTTCCAGCATTGATTTGCGCCCTGGATACGGGAGCACCATCGGCAATCCTGTTTACGCCTATGACAACAGCACGCCTTCCAACAATCTCAAGATCCAGAACCTGTGGATTGCCTATGGCACCCACATTGATACGGCCAGCACCACGGGCACCGGCAACAATACGCTGACGGCCAACAATGACGGCGATACCCTCATCGGCGGCGCCGGAAACGACACACTGATTGGTGGCACGGGCAACGACACGTTCAGCGGTGGCGGTGGTAATGACACATTCACTGGCGGTGGTGGCGTAGATACAGCAGAGTACCCCAATGCCCTGTCTACTTACACAATAATACCCGGCACGAGCGTTACCGATACGACAGGCACCACCGTACTTAATCAGATCGATTATTTAAAATTTTCAGATAAAACCATTTATAACGGTCCGGCATTAACGAATGCCAATGGCGGTCTCACCAATGCAGCGAACATTGACGCGCTTTACATTACTTTCAAAGGGGATGCGGCGGGTAACACTGTATACAGCTCGAATCTCACCACTGCGACTGGAACGGCGTTAGCAAAGCAGCTCCTCGCAAATGCCGGGTTGACAAATGACGTGACGGAGTTACCGACGGTATTTAAAAATCTCGGCCTCACGACGCAAGGCGACAGTGGTCTCGCTACAGACGTTGCTAACAACCAGGCCGGACTCTATAGCGTCATGGCTTATTTGATACAAAACGATTCCGGGGTGATTGCGGCAGGCGGTTTGGCCTACGCCACAGATTGGCTGGTCAACGCAGTTGCATCCATTACAACGGCCAACCCGAATTACGCAGCTTATCGCGCTGCTGCCGCTACCCTGGATACCCACATCATCAACGCACACAATTACTCTTCTCAGGCCGCAAACCCCAGTCCAGAAGCGATCGGTACGGTTTCCATGGGGATTACCGGAGTTCTGACACAACCGTTTGGCGCATAGGATCCGCCGCTACCAATAAAACCAAAATGGAACGGGCGTACACACCAGCGGGGTAAAAATAACCATGACTGGATCAAGCACCAAGGCAGAAAAAATCCAGGCACTGCTGGATTGCGCCGGCGTTCGGATAAACGGTTCCAATCCTTGGGACCTGCAGGTGCATCGCCCGGAATTTTATGCCAAGGTTCTGGGAAAATGGTCCCTCGGTCTCGGAGAGTCCTACATGGATGGGGACTGGGACTGTGAGCGGTTGGATGAGTTTTTCACCCGCATCTTGCGCGCGCAACTGGACCAGAAAGCGCCGGTGCGACTCAAGCTGCCCTTCATCCTGGAAGCCCTGCGAAACCGTCTGTTTAATCTGCAAAGCCGCAGCCGCGCTTTCCAGGTGGGCGAACTGCATTACGACGTCGGTAACGACCTGTTTGAAGCCATGCTGGACCCCTTCATGATTTATTCCTGTGCCTACTGGGCAAAAGCCCAGACGCTTGAACAGGCGCAACAGCACAAGCTTGACCTGATCTGTCGCAAGCTGGAATTGCAACCGGGCGAGTCCTTGCTGGACATTGGTTGCGGTTGGGGCGGGCTGGCCCGTTTTGCCGCGGAACATTACCAGGTCTCCGTTGTAGGAGTGACGGTATCAAAGGAGCAGCAGCAACTTGCCCAGGCGCGTTGTCAGGGGTTGCCCGTGCAGATCAAGTTCTGTGATTACAGGGACCTTGAAGGACGGTTCGACAAAATCGTGTCGGTGGGAATGTTTGAACATGTAGGCCCAAAGAATTACGCCGCGTACTTTGCAGAAGCCGAGCAACTCATGAAAGAAGAAGGCCTGTTTTTGCTGCACACCATCGGCAGTGCGATCACGGTTCTAAAAACCGATGAATGGATCGATCGCTACATCTTTCCCAACGGCCACCTTCCTTCCTTGAAGGAGATTGGCAACACGCTGGAACCCGGGTTGCAACTGGAAGACTGGCACAACTTTGGACACGACTACGACCGCACCCTGATGGCCTGGCACGAACGGTTTGAACGTGCCTGGCCCACCTTAAGCGCGCGCTATAGCCAGCGTTTTTACCGACAGTGGCGCTATTACCTGCTCTGTAGCGCCGGTTTGTTCCGCTCTGGCGAAGGGCGCCTGTGGCAACTCGTGCTGTCGCGACGCTCCCGTCAGGGCGAATACCAGTCGATTCGCTAACTTACTTCTTCATCAACTGCCCGCGAATCTCTCCAGAAGGGTTGTTGGCGGTATGGATGTTGACGTACCACCGGCCTGCCATCAGCGCATTGGCTTGTTCAGGCGTCAGCATCGCTTCCCCTTCGATTGGACTGGTCAGGTCGCCGGTAATTTTTACCACAACTCCAGCGGATTCCGAAGCACTGGCCGGGCCATGAAAATGGGCCGCGGTAGCCCGACCGCTCAACCCATCATAGGTGATGGTGTACTTCAGTTTGCCGCTCGCGGTATCCAGTATCGCATCGACCGAGCCTATACCGGGGCCGCTCTTGGCCGGGATTTCTGCAGCCGTGGACAATTGGGCGCTGAGATGGGTTGTTTCGGCCCATGCCGGGTTGCTCAGGAACAGGGCGAATGCGGCCAAGGCGAGCGTTTTTGAAAAAGAATGCATGAACGTCTCCTCGAGTGTCATCAGGGGTCAGGCCCCATTTCTTGATGCTACGCCGGTTCGGCCAAAAATCCACCCGTAAGAATTACAAGCCCGCGCACCACCAGCAGGGCACGCCCTTGGCTGTGGTGAATGGCACGCGCTGTGGGCACGCCTTTAAGAACCTGGCGGGCAGTGATGACTTGAGCCAATTCCAGCGCGTACATTGTGATCAGCAGACCGAAGTGCATCCAGACCAGGAAGGAGAGGATGTCGTTTTGTTCGATCAGGCGATGCCACCAGTTGCGGTGGGTCACCAGAAAAAAAGGCATGGACACATCAAAGGCGATGTTGGCACCCATGACCAGCATGTGAAAGGCCCGTCGCTTGTGCAGGAAGTAGGCCACGAGCATCAGCAGATAACTGGTCGTGGCCACCAGGAAAGGGGTAGGTGTCATGGTTGGGTTTGTTCAGTCATCCAGGTGCTTAGGGCAGCCAGGGGAGCATCCTGTACGCGGCTGGCCAGGACACACAGCGCAAATTCCGAAAGGCTTGAAGTAAAGCCCAGTGGGGCGATCAGTCGACCTTGCTGGAGTTCACGCTGAACCAATTGTTCCGGTGCGATGGCAATGCCCAGTTTGGCGACGGCGGCCTCCAGCATCAGTTGCAGATTATCGAAGTGGCGCACCAGGTTCAGTCGGGCCGGGTCGAGGCCGTGCAACTCAGCCCACTCGATCCATGCCTCACGCCGCGACAGCGTATAGAGCAGGGGCTGTCCCAGCAGTTCCCCGCCCTTGCCGGGCAAGGGTGCCCAGTCCGGCGCGCAGACAGGCCCCGCACGGTCGCCAAACAGGGTAAATGCATGCACCCCTTTGGGCCAGGGAGGGCGCGCGCTCACCACCAGGGCGTCGATGCGCTGGGCAGCCAGATCCTGATAATTTCCCTGGGTTTGCAGTTGTAAGCGCAGCGCGGGATGGGTGCGCTCGAAATGCTCCAGCCGCCGGATCAACCACAGGGCCATGAAGCTGCCCGGTGCGGCCAGGGTGATGGCTTGCGCTTGCGAGCGAGACAGCAGTTGGTGGCAGGTGTCCTCCAGCAGACTCAGCGATTGGGTCGCCGAACGTTGCAGGGCCTGGCCG
Organism: Betaproteobacteria bacterium; assembly: GCA_028870615.1. Classification (GTDB taxonomy): domain Bacteria; phylum Pseudomonadota; class Gammaproteobacteria; order Burkholderiales; family Ferrovaceae; genus JAJZRV01. Next base: position 4,490 of record JAGWPH010000154.1, on the reverse strand, counting down.
GCGGGGGTCAGCGCGACGCCGCCTGCATGACGGGTAAACAGGGGCTGCCCCAGCCATTCTTCCAGCTGGCGGATCTGGTGGCTGACGGCGCTATGGGTCAGGCAAAGCTCTCGTGCAGCTACAGAAAAATTCAACATCTGAGCACAGGTCTCGAAGATTCTAACTGAGTGTAGAGGTGGAAGCTTGCGCATAGGTAGATATAAATTAAATTGACATCTGCCTGCAGTATAAGTCGCTTTTTGCAGTCCGCCTATCCCTTTTACAATGGGCCCACCAATCAGCACCCAGGCCAGAGGAAGCCCATACCATGGACATCCAGATTCCGCAGCAAATTTTCAATACCGCAACGCACGATCCGTGGCGCGGTTTCAAGGGCGATATCTGGAAGCGCGATATTGCCGTGCGCGATTTTATCCACGACAACTACACCGAATATCGGGGAGATGCTGGTTTCCTGGCGGGCCCCACTGAAAAAACGCTAAGGCAATGGGCGGTGGTCGTTGCATTGCTCAAGCAGGAGCGTCTTAACGATGGTGTGCTGGAGGTGTCCACGGAAGTGGGCTCAAGCATCACGTCCCATGCTCCTGGTTACATCAGTCGCGCAGACGAAGTGATCGTTGGCCTGCAGACCGACGCGCCATTGCGTCGCGCCATTTTCCCCAAAGGGGGCTTGCGCATGGTGGAACAGTCGCTTGAGGAATATGGGTTCCCCCCCGTGCCCAACAAGATCAAGGAAATTTTTCAGGACTATCGCAAAAGCCACAATGAGGGGGTGTTCGATGTATACGATCCTGAAATTCTGGCCTGCCGTCGATCTGGGGTGATCACCGGCCTGCCCGATGCCTATGGGCGAGGGCGCATCATTGGCGATTATCGGCGTATCGCCCTGTATGGTGTGGATGCGCTGATTGAAGAGCGCAAGCGCCAGAAAGCCAAAACCGATGGTGCCGAGTTCACCGAAATGGTGATTCGCCAACGTGAAGAACTGTCCGAACAGATCAAGGCGCTCAATGAATTAAAGATCATGGCCCTGGGCTACGGATTCGATCTTTCCAAACCGGCCAGTACGGCCCTGGAAGCGGTGCAATGGCTGTATTTTGGCTACCTTGCGGCAGCCAAGGAAGCCAATGGCGCAGCCACCAGTGTGGGGCGTGTCACCACTTTTCTGGACATCTATATCCAGCGCGATCTTAACGAAGGGCACATCACCGAGGCCGAAGCGCAAGAGATGATTGACCATCTGGTGATCAAGTTTCGCATCATTCGTTACATGCGCACAAAGGACTTCGATGCACTCTATAGCGGGGATCCCACCTGGGTTACCCTAAGTCTTGCCGGAATGAGTACGGATGGGGCGAGCCTGGTCTCAAAAACCTGTTTTCGCATTCTGCAGACGTTGTACAACATCGGCCTTTCACCCGAGCCGAACCTGACGATTTTGTGGAGCGTCGGATTGCCCGAAGGGTTTAAGGCATTTGCTTCCAAGGTGGCCATAGATACGTCGGCTGTCCAGTTTGAGAACGACGACGTGATGCGACCGCAACGGGTGGGGGGCGTGTCGCTGGGAGATGACTACGCTATTGCCTGCTGTGTGTCTGCCATGCGTGTGGGGAAACAGATGCAATTTTTTGGGGCTCGGGCCAATCTCGCCAAAGCCTTGCTGTACGCCATCAATGGCGGGGTAGATGAGATGAGCGGCATGAAGGTGGCAGAAGGGTTTGAGCCCATCACCGGCGAGATCCTTGACTACGGAGAGGTGATGGCGCGCTTTGAAAAAGTGCAGGACTGGCTGGCTTCGGTGTATGTGCGGGCGCTCAATACCATTCACTATATGCATGACAAATATGCCCCCGAACGCTTGATGATGGCTTTGCATGATCGCGACATCTTGCGCACCATGGCCATGGGAATTGCGGGATTGAGCATCACCGCAGACAGTCTTTCCGCCATCAAGCATGCGCGTGTCCGACCCATTCGCAACGAAGCGGGGGTTGCCATCGACTTTGCCATCGAGGGCAACTATCCGGCCTACGGCAACAACGACGATTCGGTGGACAGCATCGCTGTGGCACTCACCGAAGGGTTTATGGAACGGCTGCGGCGGCATCGTTTCTATCGCGATGCCGTGCCGACCCAGTCGGTGCTGACCATTACTTCCAATGTGGTGTATGGCAAAAAGACCGGCACGACACCTTGCGGCAGATTGGCTGGCAAGCCATTTTCCCCCGGAGCCAATCCCACCAATGGGCGGGATCAAAATGGCTGGATTGCAGCTGGATTCAGTGTTGCCAAGATTCCCTACGATGCTGCGCAGGACGGCATCAGCTGGACCGCATCGTCCACGCCGGGCAGCTTGGGCAAGACACCGGAAGAACGCATCGTCAATATGGCCAACTGTCTCGATGGTTTCTGCGATGCCACCGGGTTCCACATCAACGTCAATGTACTCAACCGCGAGACGTTGCTGGAAGCTATGAGACGGCCTGAAGAATATCCGCAATTGACGATTCGGGTCAGTGGCTACGCTGTCAATTTTATTCGCCTTACCCGGGAACAACAGCTCGATGTCATCTCTCGCACTTTCCACGAAACCTGCTAAGTACGCACAGGATCTGGCCGGGACCATCCATTCCTATGAAACTGGCGGGGCGGTGGATGGCCCCGGGATGCGTTTTGTGCTGTTCATGAGCGGTTGCCAGATGCGTTGTCATTACTGCCATAACCCGGATACCTGGAAAATGAAGGAAGGGAAACGGGTCAGTGTAAACGAAGTGGTGGCGGACATCGGCAAGTACGCTTCCTTTCTGAGGTTTGCCGGAGGGCTGACCATTTCTGGGGGCGAGCCCCTGGTGCAGGCAGATTTTGTGGGGGCCCTGATTCGCAAAGTCAAGGCGGAATACGGTCTGCATGTGGCGCTCGATACCAACGGGGGGTTGGGCGATGCGGTCAGCGACGCGTGGTTTGACCCGGTGGATCTGGTATTGCTGGATGTCAAGCATATCGATCCCATCAAACATCGCAACCTTACCGCCACGGCGCTACAACCCGTACTGGAGATGGCGCGTCGCTTGTCCTGGATGGGCAAGCCGATGTGGATACGCTATGTGCTGGTGCCAGGCTGGACCGACGCTTTCGATGAGGTGGAACGCATGGCAGATTTTGTGGCGGCGCTGGGGAGTGTTCAACGGGTTGAAGTGCTGCCGTTTCACAACATGGCGGCCCACAAGTGGGCCGCCATGGCGGGCCGTGAGTATCTGCTGGAAGGAACCTCCGCACCTACCCCGGAAGTTGAAGCGCGCGTGCGGCAGCAGTTTGCGCGACGCGGGTTATGGGTGGCCTGACCCGGCTTAGCTACACTTGCTGTCGCCGCAGTTGAGGCAGGTCAGGCAACCGTCCATTTTGATGACAGCCTGTGTCGAGCATTTGGCACACAGGCTTGCGCCTGCCGGGAACCCGGTATCGGATGCGAGGTTGCTGGCGTAGGACTGGCTTTCCACATATTCCTGCCGTTTGGATTCCAGGAACGCCTTTTGATGCGCTTCCTGTTCGGGACGTTTCAACATGCCGATTTCGTACAGGTGCTCCTTCAGCACTTCGCCAATCTCAGCCACCAGGCTGGGAATGTACCTTCCGCCTTTCTTGAAGTAACCCCCCTTGGGATCGAACACGCTGTGCAACTCTTCCACCAGAAACGTGATGTCGCCGCCTTTGCGGAACACCGCGGACATGACCCGGGTGAGCGCCACGATCCACTGAAAATGTTCCATGTTTTTCGAGTTGATGAAAATCTCGAAGGGACGGCGATGTTCCTGCGGTGTGCCCTCGTTCATGATCACATCGTTGATGGTGATGTAGAGCGCATGATCGGTGACCGGCGTCTTGATCTTGTACGTGTTGCCCACCAGTTTGTCCGGACGGGACAGCGGTTCGCCCAGCTGATGGATTTCGGCGGTCCGGAGCCCGGCCACGGGAGCCGCTTCAGGGGATTCCGTAACGACGGCATATCCGGTAATTTTTTTGTTAATGGTGAGTGTCATTGCATTCTCCCGGGTCAGAATTTCCCGTAATAACCTTCTTTGAGGGCGTCGTACAGGTTGGCTGCACTATGCAACTCGCCGTCGTATTCGATGTTCTCATTGCCTTTGGCTTCTACGGTCGTGCCATCCTCTAGCGTAAAGCGGTAAGTGGTGTTTTCCAGATCCTTTTCCGTCACCAGGACACCCTGGAATGCTTCCGGGTTGAAACGGAATGTGGTGCACCCCTTCAAACCCCGCTCGTAGGCATAGAAATAAATGTCCTTGAAATCCTCGTAGGGGTAATCCGTCGGCACATTGATGGTTTTGGAAATGGAGCTGTCAATCCATTTTTGGGCCGCTGCCTGGATGTCCACATGGGCACGGGCCTGAATGTTGGAGGAATCGACAAAATAGTCGGGCAGCTTGCCTTCGCCAGATTCTGCAAACGGCATGGCCTTGGGATTGATCAGGGTA
>JAGWPH010000153.1 GCA_028870615.1 Betaproteobacteria bacterium | reverse complement strand
GCGGGGTGCCGTAGCGCATGGCGTACATCTGGGCCAGCCCGCAAGGTTCGAACCGCGAAGGCATCAGGAACAAATCGCTTCCCGCAATGATACGGTGCGAGAGCGCTTCGTCGAAAGCCAGCGTGACGCTTAATTGTTCCGGATAACGTTGTCTCAGCTGCTTTAACCGCTGCTCGATTATTGCCTCACCGCTGCCCAGAATGACGAATTGAACCGGATGGGACATCACTGCTTCTACACAATCCAGCAGCAAATCGATGCCCTTTTGGTTTGTGAGGCGACTGACCAATCCCAATAGCATGGTCGAAGGATTCTGTGGCAATCCGCTCTCGCGCTGTAAAGCGCGCTTATTGCGCTTTTTTCCTGCCATATGAGCGACATCAAAGGATGCAGCAAGCGCTGTATCCTGGGCTGGATCCCATTCCTCATCGATCCCATTGACGATCCCCGTCAGGTCCGCACTGCGATACTGCAACAGACCCTCCAGGCCACAGCCAAACGCCGGAGTCTGAATTTCTGCAGCGTAGCTTTTGCTGACCGTGGTGATTTTGTCGGCGTAGTTAATGCCTGCTTTGAGGAAGGATAATTGGCCATAAAACTCGAAGCCCTGCATGTGGAAGTCCTCGATGGGCAACCCCAGACGAGAAACCCATTGGAGATTGAAATTTCCCTGAAATGCGAGGTTGTGAATGGTCATCACGGATTTGGTGGATGGATTTTCCTGATGACGCAACAATGCCGGGATCAGGGCGGACTGCCAATCGTTGCAATGCACGATGTCCGGACGCCAGGACATCGTAGAACGGGGGCTGCATAGCCACGCACCTACCTGGCTGAGAAAGCCAAAACGTAACGCATTATCTGGCCAGTCCTTGCCGTCTGGCCCCAGGTAGGGCGAGCCCGGGCGATCATACAGTGCAGGGCAATCCAGAACCAGCAGGGGCAACTCGGTTCCAGGGAGCGTAGCTTCCAGCAAACGAGCAGGCGAATTGATCGATGAAGCGTGCTCATCCAGGGGGTGCTTCCTACGAATCCTTGGGAGTTGTGGCAGTACGCTTTGGTACCCTGGAACAAGAATGCGAATATCCAGCTCCAAACGATGAAGCGCCAGGGGCAGGGATCGACTGACATCGGCAAGTCCCCCGGTTTTGATCAGGGGATGGATTTCGGAGGTCACGAATAAAATTTTCATGCCAACCCCTCTGAATCATGAACGATGAAAGCGGACGTATCGAATGAGACCGGTAGTTGAGGCATCGTGTGCACCGGCTGGAGCGTTATCAGGCAGTTCTGCCAGGATACCTTGAGCCAGTTGTTTTCCGAGCTCTACACCCCACTGATCGAATGCATTGATGTCCCAGATCACGCTTTGTACGAATGTTCGATGTTCATACAAGGCGATCAGTGATCCCAGGGTTCGTGCATCGAGTTTTTGAAACAAGATGGAGTTGCTGGGACGATTGCCTTCAAAGCATTTGTGAGGCAACAGTTGCTCCAGCGCAGTGCCCTGAAATCCTGCATGTTCCAGTTCGGTCCGTGCTTCCGCCTCGGTTT
>JAGWPH010000152.1 GCA_028870615.1 Betaproteobacteria bacterium | reverse complement strand
CGCGCCTTGCAGACATAGCGACCATGCAGGATCAACCAGTGATGTGCGTCGTACCGAAACGCAGGCGGGACCCGCTTCAGCAATTTCATTTCCACTTCCAGCGGAGTTTTCCCCGGGGCAAGCCCGGTACGGTTGGCTACCTTAAAGATATGTGTATCCACAGCAATAGTAGGTTGTCCAAAAGCGGTATTGAGTACCACATTTGCAGTTTTACGGCCGACGCCTGGGAGCGCTTCCAGGGCTTCGCGCTGGTTGGGAACTTGTCCGCCATGTTGATCCATCAGTATGCGCGCCGTGGCCAGCACGTTGCGCGCTTTGGTGCGATAGAGCCCGATGGTTCGAATGGCTTCCTCAAATCGGGCCTGCCCCAGAGCCAGCAGAGAGGCCGGTGTGGTGATAGTTTTGAATAGTGGAGCAGTCGCCAGATTGACGCTTTTGTCAGTGGCCTGCGCTGACAGGATGACTGCTACCAGCAGTTGAAAGGGATTGGAGTAATGCAGTTCGGTCGTCGGATGGGGATGGGCTGCCTGTAGCCGGGTAAACATTTCGACGCGGTCAGCCGGTTTCATGAAGAGATGTCCTACGCCGACATTGCAAGGGATGCTACGGAAGCGCCCGCCGGAACAAGGTCTATGCAATCTACCGGGCAAGGGGCCAAACAATTTTCGCATCCAGTGCACAGATCACGTAGTACGGTATGCATCAAACGCGACGCGCCCAGGATGGCATTTTCCGGACAGGCAGTAATGCAGCGGAAACAGCCGATGCATTCATCCTCGCGAATCAGCGCGACCTGAGTGCGATTAAAAAGAGTAGGTTGCGACCTGTCCGGATTCATCGCAGCGCCTGGAAAATTTCGTTGATCAGGTCAGGGCCTTTGAAGATCAGGCCCGTATACAGTTGAATCAACGATGCGCCGGCATCCAGCATGGCTTTGGCACGTGCGCCGCTGGTGATGCCGCCGACTCCGATGATGGGTAGGGCACCGTCGAGATTGCGCGCGAGAGCGTGTACTACAGCGAGTGACATTTCATGCAATGGTGCGCCACTCAAGCCCCCGTTCTCCAGGGCCAGGGGATGTCCGGCAACAGTACTACGACTGATTGTAGTATTTGTGGCAATGACCGCATCCATGCGGTGTGCTATCAACAACCGGGCGATGCGCTCGATCTGTGCTGCCTCCAGGTCAGGAGCAATTTTCAAGGCAATGGGAACGTATCGGCCAGTCTGATCCGCCAGTTCGCCTTGTGTAATTTTGATAGTCGCAAGCAATCGAGTAAGTTCATCGCTTTCTTGAAGCTGGCGCAGGTTCTGCGTGTTTGGGGAGGAAATGTTGACCGTAACATAGTGCGCATGAGGATAAACCCGGCGCAAAGCAAAGACGTAATCATCCACGGCATTTTCCATGGGAGTGTCAAAATTCTTGCCGATATTGATACCGAGAATCCCTTGGTATTCCGCGCGTGAGACTTGCTGCAACAGGTGTTCCACGCCGTCATTGTTGAATCCCAATCGGTTGATGACACCTTCTACTTCAGGGAGGCGGAATACGCGAGGTTTGGGATTGCCAGGTTGAGGGCGCGGGGTGACAGTGCCCACTTCCACGAAGCCGACGCCAAGCGCACCCAGTCCATCCAGATACTCAGCGTTTTTATCCATTCCGGCGGCAATCCCCAGTGGGTTGGGAAAGGACAGTCCCATCACAGTGCAGGGTCGCACTCTCTGTGCTTCACCAGGCCGGACCAAGCCGCAATGGGCCGCATGAGTAATGGCTTTGAGAGAGAGCGTATGTGCCCGCTCCGCATCCATCTGGAACAGGAGACTCCTTGCCAAGGGATAGAGCATTAAGGGGTCTCCGCAGCAGGGGCGGGCAGTGGTGTCCAATGCTGGCCGATCAGTCCCTGGAGGGGCTGAAACTGAATTTTGTAGGACATTTTTTGACTGTGACGAATCCAGTAGCCAAGGTACAGCCAGGGCAGGTTGCGGCTACGGCACTGTTCGATTTGCCACAAAATGTTGTAAGTACCGAGGCTTGCTTTGGGAAGGTCAGGGTCGTAGAAAGTGTAAACCGAAGAGAGTCCCTGCTCCAATTCGTCAATGATGCTGACCATGCGTAGCACGCCGTTGTCCCGAAATTCCACCAAATGGCTGGGGATGGTGGACTGCAGCAGAAAATGGATGTATTGCTCCTGACTGTCCTGGTCGATATCTCGTTCCAGATGGCGGGATAACTGGTAGCGTGTGTAGAGAGCGTAGTGCTCTGGGCTGAACCGAAGCGGCCACTGTTGCACCGTGAGCTGGTCATGGCGAGCCCAGGCCCGACGCTGGGAGCGACTGGGTTGAAATGCGTTGATGTCCACTCGTACCGGAATGCAGGCATTGCACTGGTCGCAATGAGGGCGATAGGTAAACGCGCCGCTGCGCCGAAAACCCGAATCGACCAACGCACTGTAGAGCGACTGATCGATCAGATAGCCTGGCGTAACCACTTGGGAACGCGCTTCCAGTTCGGGCAGGTAACTGCAGGCGTAAGGTGCGGTGACATATAACTGCAGGTCGCGCAGAGGGAGGTCGTGCAGGCGAGTCATGGGATTACAGTAACCCCTCGAAAAGTTGCACCTCCACCTCGGATCCCGCTGCGACT
>JAGWPH010000151.1 GCA_028870615.1 Betaproteobacteria bacterium | reverse complement strand
AATGACAAAAGCCTGCGGATTCAGGCTTTTGATGGTTCGGTCTACGGCATCCGTCACGAATATCCTGTTCCCCACCATAGGTTGATCGATCTTGTAGGTGGGTAGCTGACCCACCAGCACAATATGCGCAACACCAACCTTCTTCAATTCCGCGATCGTCGCTTGCAGCTTATTCAAATCCAGTTGGGTCCAGTTGCTGTTCTTGCGGTCATAACGCAACCAGTTGGCCGCCAGAATAACTGTATGCGGCTTAAGCGTTTGGATCTTACTAAAGATAAATTCATTCACCATCATGCAATTTTTTCGTTTATCAATATAGAGATTCTCGATGGGTGGGCAACCGTTGGCGGTATATTGCGCCAGGGCAAAATCCAGGATATCGCTCTGGTGTTTTAATCCCGGATACAATGCGGCCGCATAGGAATCTCCCCACAACAATACCAATGGCGCCTGGGACATTTCCGGGGTACGCCCTGAGCACTCCTCACTGAAATCGCTTCCTGCAAATTGGCCTACCGAAGCATCCAAAAAACAACTCCCGCTCCTATACCCCAGGGCAACATCATAGTGAAAATGTAAAACTTTCAGGTTGGCCGCCCTCTCAGGAAAACCTTCGGCCCGATCAGTCAGCTTCCCAACTCCCACCAACACCGCCAGCAGCAACAACAGTGTCACCACCACCGGTCGACCTGACACACGCCAGCGCACCGGCTTCTCTACAAATTGGTAAGTCGCCCACGCCAGGAAAATACTTGCCCCAACCACCAGTACGCGCTCCTGCAATGAGGGGTCTCCCAAAGTATGTACGCGGGCAAAAACCAGTAATGGCCAATGCCACAAATACAACGGGTAACTGATCAAGCCAAACCAAACCAGCCCCTTCCTCGACAAAACTTGCCGGTTCAACCAGGCCTTTGGGCCTGCCCCCATGAGCAGAAAGGTTCCCAGTGTGGGAAATAAGGTCAGCCACCCTGGAAAATCGCTGCGCGGATTGGTGAATAAAAATCCAAGGACAAGCAGCAATCCACCCGCTGACGACATCCATTGTGGCTTTTGCGACAATATCTGGGGTTTGTGCAGATTCAGGTAGGCCAGCACGCCACCCACCATCAGCTCCCAAAAACGGGACAGCGGGGAGTAAAAAGCCACAGCAGCGTCGCTATCCAGCGTAACAATGTCAAATGTAAAGGAGCTTGCCGCAACAGCCAGGGTAATCAGCAGAAAATTCCACCGCCGCTTCCAGACCAGACCCAGCAACAGGGGCCAGAAAATATAGAATTGCTCCTCTACTGCCAGTGACCACAAATGATGAAACGGGTCGATTTCACCGGAAGCATCGAAATAACCTGCTTCGCGCAACAGTGCAAAATTGGACAGGAAAGCAGCGCCGGAAAACAGATGTTTGCCAGACAGCTTGAAGTACTCGGATGGGAACATGAACCATCCAAGGAAAAAACTGGCCACCAGGATCAGGATCAGTGCCGGAAAAATGCGCTTGATCCGGCGTGCATAAAATTCGGCATAACTAAAGTGACTTTCTTCCAGGTTTTCAAAAATGATCGTGCTGATCAAAAAACCGGAAATCACAAAAAAAATATCCACCCCGATGAACCCCCCCTGGATCCAGTCGGGAAAGGCATGAAAACCCACCACAGATAAAATGGCAACAGCTCGTAGTCCATCAATGTCAGTGCGATACTTGGGGTGACTAAGATGCGCAAGGGAAACCATGGCGCTTGCCCAGGTCAGGGTAATGCAATTTGATGCACGCTAAGTGCGCGCTCAATCAACAAATTTGACCCTGCCTCCGTCAAATGGCCGTAGTCCCAAGATATCGGGACCAGTTCATGGGGGGATGCTGAAATCAGGCAGCCCCGCTCGTTGCATAACGCATCCATTGGCGACATGAAATCCACTGCATTCTCCCGCGCAAACTGACGCATCTTTTCGTTAATGACAAAAGCCTGCGGATTCAGGCTTTTGATGGTTCGGTCTACGGCATCCGTCACGAATATCCTGTTCCCCACCATAGGTTGATCGATCTTGTAGGTGGGTAGCTGACCCACCAGCACAATATGCGCAACACCAACCTT
>JAGWPH010000150.1 GCA_028870615.1 Betaproteobacteria bacterium | reverse complement strand
TGGCCAAGGCCTATGCTGACCCTGCCAATCAGGCGCGCTGGGGTGGGGATGAAACCCGTCGCGCCAGCCATATTCTGATTACTGTGCCTCCCAAGGCCACAGAAGCCCAACGCAGCGCGGCGCGGGAGCGGGCTCAAAAGATTCTGGAGGAGGTCCGGTCCCATCCTGCCCAGTTTGCGGCGCTTGCCAAACAGTATTCTCAGGACCCCGGTTCAGCTGCCCTAGGTGGTGATTTAGGGTATTTCAATCGCGGTACGATGACCCAACCTTTCGAAGCGGCGGTTTTTACCATGAAGCCCGACGAGATCCGGGGGCCAGTCGAAACTGAATTTGGCTATCACATCGTCCGACTCACAGATATTAAGGCTGGCAAGGTCAAAAGTCTGGCCGAGGTCACTCCGCAGTTAACCCAGGAACTTCGCAAGCAGCGTGCGGCACAACGGTTTGCTGAAGCGGCGGAAGCCTTTAGTAACCTGGTGTACGAACAATCCACCAGCCTTCAACCCGCAGCCGAAAAACTGAAGCTGACTCTCCAGGACGCAGGCTGGGTCACTCGGGGTGCTTCTGCACAGGCTTCGCCGTTTAACAATCCCAAGTTACTGAATGCCCTGTTCTCGCCAGAATCAATTCAGGGCGGTCGCAACACCCAGGCTATTGAGGTGGCCCCCAATACGCTGGTGGCAGCGCGCGTGGTGGCCCATGAGCCTTCGGTGGCACGTCCGTTGGCAGAAGTCGGCGATGCTATTGCCCAAATGTTGAGGCGGGAAGAAGCTGCCAAGCTGGTACGCCGGGAAGGGGAAGCGCGGCTGGCCGATCTGAAGGCTGGTAAAACGGTTGCACTGACCTGGTCTGCAAAGCATCTGCTGACGCGCCAGCAAGCGCTGTCCGGCGGATTGCCATCCACGGTAGTCACCCCGGCATTTCAGGTCAACACGACCCATTTGCCGGCTTATACGGGGAGTGCCGCGCCCTCCGGAAGCTATGTGCTGGTGCGTGTCACCCAAGTGACTCCCGGCAATCCCGCTGATCCCGCCAAACGCAGGCAAGCCGAAGCCGGGTTGACGCGTGCCTATGGGGATGAAACCCTGTCCGGGTTCATTGCGGCACTGCGCAAAACAGCCGACGTCCGCCTGGTGAACAAGACGGTGCTGGACAAAAAGAACTAACCTGACATTCCCGGTACCGTGGTCGAGAATCCGGAATCCACATGAACGATCTCACCGGTGATCCCTGACGCAAGGTCGCTGCAAAGAAATGCGGCCACGTTACCCACCTCATCTATGGTGACATTGCGGCGCAGGGGGGCCGTGGCTTCCACATAATTCAGAATTTTGCCAAAATCGCCGATGCCGGCGGCAGCCAGCGTCTTGATCGGCCCGGCCGAAATGCCGTTGACGCGGATGCCGCGCGGTCCCAGGCTATGCGCCATATAGCGCACGTTGGCTTCAAGGCTGGCTTTGGCCAGTCCCATGACGTTGTAATTGGTCACCGATTTTTCAGCACCCAGATAAGACATCGTGAGTAGGGCACCGTTACGGCCTGCCATAATGGGATATCCCGCCTTGGCCAGTGCGGAGAAACTATAGGAGCTGACGTCGTGGGCAATCCTGAAATTTTCCCGAGTAACGGTATCCAGGTATTCTCCGGACAATGCTTCGCGCGGGGCGAAGGCAACGGAATGAACGATACCATCCAGGCCTTGCCAGCTTTGGCCCAAGCTCATGAACAATGCATCGATTTCGGCGTCGCTCGATACGTCACAAGGCAGAACAAGCTGAGCCCCCAGTTCTTCGGCCAGTTTTTCAACGCGTGCGCGAACCCCTTCCCCCTGATAGGTCAGGGCAACCGTGGCGCCCTCACGCAGTATGGCTTTGGCTATACCCCAGGCAATGGAACGATTGCTCAGTAGTCCAGTAATTAAAATATTTTTCTTGGCAAGAAATCCCATGAGGTCTCCTATTGATTTGCCCGGTATGATAAACCATATGGGGCGACTCCTCTTCATTCTGTTGGGTTTATGGGTTATGGGTGCCTGGGCCGTTCCACCCGAAAAGGTCCTGCGTCTGGAACTCTCGGCAGCCGAGACCGGGTTTGATCCGGTCATGACCTCAGATCTCAATACGGCTTCCATCGAACAGCAATTGTTCGAATCCTTACTCACCTACGATTATCTGGCCCGCCCCGTCAAATTGATTCCGCGTCTGGCTGCTGCCATGCCGATCGTCACAGACCAGGGCAAAATCTGGGTGTTCACGTTGAAACATGGCGTTTATTTTGCACCCGATCCGATATTCAAGGGCCAAAAGCGCGAAGTGACGGCACAGGATGTGGTGTATACCTTGATGCGTTTCATGGACCCCAAAAACCGTTCTCCCTACAAGTTTTTGGTCGAGGGAAAAATTATCGGACTGGATGAACTGGGCGAAGCAGCACGCCGTACCGGGCATTTCAATTATGACGCCAGCATCCCAGGGCTGGAGGTGCTGGATCGCTACACGCTCAAGATCCGCCTTAAAACCACGGACTACAACTTTGCGCATGCTATGGCCCAACCCATGTACGGGATCGTGGCACGTGAAGCCATTGAGGGTTATGCCGGTGATACCGCCTCCCACCCGGTGGGGAGCGGCCCGTATCACCTGACACGCTGGACCCGTTCGTCGCTCATGGTCCTGGAACGAAATCCCAACTTCAGGCACGAAATCTGGAATTTCGACCCAGGCAACGACCCCGACAGCCAGAATATCGCCGCGCAAATGCGAGGCAAAAGCATTCCTCAAATCGACCGGATTGAGGTTCAGGTCATCGAAGAGGCGCAGTCAGCCTGGCTGAGTTTTGGCAAGGGCGAGCTGGACATGATCGGCCTGGCCGGCCAGTTTGCACCCATGGCTTTGCACGGTACCCATCTCAAATCGTCGCTGGCTGATCGGGGAATTCGTTTGGATCGCATTAGCGATCCTTCGATTGCTTATTACTTTATCAATCAGCAGGATCCCGTACTGGGCGGGATGAGCAAGGAGAAGATTGCCCTGCGTCGTGCCATTTTCATGGTGCAGAATGACGAGGAAATGATCCGGGTGATTCACAAAGGTCAGGCGGTGCGTAATGCTTACCCCATTCCGGAGGGTGTGGCGGGTGCTGACCCCAATTATCGCAGCTTGCTTGACTATAATCCCAGGGAAGCCAACCGTTTGCTCGATCGTATGGGCTATGCCAAAGGGCCGGATGGTTACCGACGCCAGCCCGATGGCCAGCCGTTGGCAGTACGCTACACTTCAAGTTTGTCGTCCCAGGATCGGGAGTTGGATGAGATGATGAAAAAAGCACTGGATCGGCTGGCAATCCGGTTTGAGAGCGAAAAGCTTAAATTCCCAGAAATCCTTAAAGCGGAGCGTCAGTGTAGAGTCCAGATTCGCCTGTCCGCCTGGATCGCCGACTATCCCGATGGCGACAATTTCATGCAGCTTTGGTATGGCCCGCACACTCATGAAAACAATGGATCCTGCTATCAGGATCCGGAGTGGGACCGCCTCTATGAAAAAACCTTGACCATGCCAGCTTCCCCGCAACGCGATGCGATTTATCATCAACTGGCGCGTCTGCTGGAGTTGAAAGGTGTCACCAAGGTCAGTACCACGCATATTCGAAATGTGCTGACCCATCCCTGGGTGATTGGATACAAGGCGCATCCCATCCTGCCCTCGGTGTGGTCCTTATTGGACATCGACGTGAGCCGGGCACCACGCCAATGAACCTGACCGCTTTTCTATTCCGACGCCTATGGCAAATGATTCCCACCCTGCTGGGAGTAGTACTGCTTGTCTTTTTGCTATTCAACTGGGTGGGAGGCGATCCTGCCTATGTTCTGGCTGGCAAGATGGCCAACCCGGAGGATATCGCCAATATCCGTCACCAGTTGGGCATTGACCGTCCCATGTGGGAACAGCTGCTGATTTTTATTCGTCAGATTGTCACGGGTGATTTTGGAAACAGTTGGGCAACGCGCGAACCGGTGTCTGAAATCTTTCGGACGCGCCTCGGCCCATCGCTGGTGTTGTTGATTCCGATGCTGTTGCTGGAAACGCTCGTGGCCGTGGTGGTGGCTCTGATCGTGTCGGCTGTGCGCGGATCAGTGCTGGACCGCACCCTGATGGTGACCAGCACGGTGGTCATGTCCATCAGCCTTCTGGTCTACATCATCGTCGGCCAATACGTATTCGCTTCCCTGTTGGGCTGGTTTCCAGTCAAAGGGTGGAGCGATAACCTGTGGCGCAACCTGACCACCTATGCGGTTTTGCCTGTCTTGTTGGGACTGATGGTGAGCATTGCGCCTTCAGTGCGTTTGTATCGGACGTTTATTCTGGATGAGATCGGCCAGGATTATGTGCGCACGGCGCGCGCCAAGGGTCTATCCGAACCACGAATCCTGTTGGTGCATGTGCTGCGCAACGCGGCCATTCCTATCGTCACCAATGTGCTGATGGGATTGCCTGTTTTGTTGACGGGGGCGTTTTTACTGGAGCGGTTTTTTGCCATTCCTGGAATCGGACGAGAAATCATACTGGCGGTTGAGCGTAGCGATTTTCCCATTATCAAGGCGGCCACGGTCTACGTGGCTGTGGCCACGCTGCTTGCCAATCTGTTGGGTGATCTGCTCTACCGGGCGCTCGATCCACGGGTTCATTTCGAGTGAACTCCATGCCCATCGAGCGCGCTTCTCCCGGACTCTGGACCCTCGCCTGGCGTCGGTTGCGGCGCGACCGGGTCGGGATGACGGCTCTCCTGGTGGTGGGGTGTTATCTGGCGGTGGTGATGATGGCCCTGATGGGTTGGATAGCGACCGATTGGACTCGCGAAGTGGGCGTCAACTACGCCCCCCCTGTGTTCTGGGAACAGGATCAGGATGAAACGGCACAACGATCGGCGGTTGGCCACGATACCCCGGATAGGCCCATAGCACTCTATGGACTGCAGGATCCCCTGGCGCCTGTGCTTGCTGCCATCCGGGCACAGTACCCGCAAGATCGTGATCTTGTAGAAGCACCGCGCCGTCTGTCGCTCCCTTTAGGAGGCGACAAGTGGGGTCATGACGTGTGGATCAAAGTGATCAAGGGCAGTGAAACCTCGATTCTGGTGGGCTTGGTGTCTGCGCTGCTTGCTACGCTGTTGGGCACCTTAATGGGTGCGGTGGCCGGTTATTTTGGGCATTGGGTGGATGACGGATTCAATTGGTTGTATGGGGTATTTACCGCCATTCCCTATTTGTTGCTGGTATTCGCCATCGCGGCGGTGTTGCAGCAGAAAGGAGTGATTACCCTCATCTTGATTCTGGGGCTGACTGGATGGACAGGCGTATTCCGCCTGGTGCGTGCTGAATACCTCAAACACAAAACTCGTGAATACGTCCTGGCAGCCGGAGCGATGGGGGCCTCAGACGCACGACGCATGTTTATCCATATTCTGCCCAATATCAGTCATGTCATTCTGGTGCAACTTTCTCAGAACGTGGTAGGTTTTATCAAGTCTGAAGTCATTTTGAGTTTTCTGGGGTTTGGCGTGCCTGTGGATGTGGTGTCCTGGGGCAGCATGCTCAATGAAGCGCAGAACGAATTGATCCTGGGCAAATGGTGGCAATTGGCGGCGGCGGGCTTGGCCATGGCAATTCTGGTCACGGCTTTTAGCATGCTGACCGATGCGTTGCGCGATGCACTGGACCCCAAGCTCAAGTATTGAGGCCCTGGAGAACTTATGTTGCTCAGTGTGCGTGATCTGCGGATTGATTTTCAGGTGACACGGGAGGAAAGTCTTCCTGCAGTAAATGGTGTGAGCTTTGATCTGCCTGAACGCACCACACTGGCCTTAGTAGGTGAATCGGGCAGCGGCAAGTCGGTGACGGCGCTGTCCATTCTGGGTTTATTGCCCAAACCGGCTGCACGCGTCGGCGCATCCAGCCAGATCCTGTGGCATGGCCAAAATCTCTTGAGATTTGACAATGCAGCCTTGCGCGCAGTGCGAGGCAAGGACATCAGCATCATTTTTCAGGAACCGATGAGCTCGCTCAATCCAGTATTTCCGATTGGAACTCAACTGATGGAAGGGTTGCGTCTGCATCTGGGATTCTCTCGCCGTCAGGCGCGTACGCGGGCACTTGAGTTGCTTGCGGAAGTGGGTATTCCGGACCCCCGGCGTCGCCTGGACGACTATCCTCACCAACTCTCCGGGGGCCAGCAACAGCGCGT
>JAGWPH010000149.1 GCA_028870615.1 Betaproteobacteria bacterium | reverse complement strand
TGTTTCCACCGGTGCTCCCTGCCGTAGCCACCGTTGCTCCACCCTGAACCGCGTCACCTACCTGGGCATACAAGCTTTCCGCTCCGCCATACAAGCTCATGTAGCTGCCACCATGATCGATGATGAGCAGGTTGCCAAATCCACGCAACCAATCCGAAAAAACCACCCGTCCAGAAGCGACCGCCTTAACTTCTCGCCCTTCGGGCGCCCGAATGAACAATCCTTTCCAACTTAGCCCGCTATCGGAACGTGGACTACCAAAACGATTGATCAGTTCCCCAGCAACCGGCAAACGCAAGTGTCCTTTCATGTGGGCAAAGGCTTCACTGCCATAGCCTGGTTCCGGCACTTTGTCGATCATTGCCAACGCAGGGGGTGACGCAGACCCTGCGGCTGCCGCCTTTTCCGAATCCTTCTGCCGCTTGGCTTGACGCTCCTGTTCACGGCGCGCCAGCATCCGGGCAATGTTCTCCACCAGCTTGGTCAGTCGTTTCTCGTCCTTCTGCAAGGATTCCAGACTGCGCTTCTGCTTCTTCATTTTATTGGACAAGCTGGCGACCACTTTGGACCTGGCGTCATTTTCCACTTGCAGGCGCTTGCGCTCCGCTGCCTGCTGGGCTTGAACAGCGGCCAGCTGGTGTAATTTTTGTTCGCGCTCAGTGGTGACCTGGGACAAAACCTGCAGGTTACTGCGCAGTGATTGCATGGTTTGCGCTCGAGAACGCGCCAGGATTTCGAGATATTGCAGCTGGCGTGCCACATCGTCGGGATCCTGCCCGGACAGGAGCAGCGGCACAACCTCAGCGACCCCCTGCTCATAGCGTTGTTTCAGCAACAGCGCCAGAGCATCCTGACTTTCATTGATGGCTTCCCGAGTGTGGGTAGAGCGCAGGTGCAGATTGCCAAGTTCCGTTTGAAGGAGGCGTTGCTGCTGTTCGAGATCCCGTAGTTTGCGATTGATTTCGCTTATGGCGCGCTCGGATTTGCGCAGCGCATCAACGGCTTCATTCTTGGAATCCTCGGTAGCTGACAAATCCTGCTGCAACTTGTGGATGCGCTCACGCAGGTCTCCAAGATCATTGGCAGGACCTGCCATGGCGGAAATACAGAACAAACCGCCCAGGAAAACAATAAGGGTAAGGCGTGCCACCTGGGCGACTCAGGACTCGATCCGTCCCTGATTGGCGATGGCTTCAGTCATCCGGGCAATTTCGTCAGGATCACCCAGATAATAGCTATTGAGGGCATTCAAGTCTTCATCCAGCTCATATACCATGGGGATGCCCGTGGGAATATTGACCCTAACAATGGCGTCGTCGGTGATAGTGCTTAGGTACTTGACCAGGGCACGCAACGAGTTGCCATGCGCCACGACCAGTACCTGGCGGCCGTCCCGAACAGCCGGCGCAATGACCTGGTTCCAGTAGGGAATCACCCGATCCACGGTGTCCTTGAGGCTTTCACCACGTGGAAATTCGGCTGCGCTCAAATGCCGGTAACGTGGATCGGAGATCTCGCACCGCGCATCCTCCATCCCGAGGGGCGGGGGAGCAATGTCGTAGCTGCGGCGCCACTGATGAACCTGGTCTTCACCAAAGCGAGCGGAAGTCTCGAGCTTGTCGAGACCCTGCAGGTCACCGTAGTGCCGCTCGTTGAGGTGCCAGTCAGCAACAACGGGGATCCACATCCGATCCATGGTTTCCAGTCCCAACCATAGCGTTTTGATGGCCCGCTGGAGTACCGAAGTAAAGGCCAGGTCGATTTCAAAACCGGATGACTTCAACAATTCCCCGGCGGCAATGGCCTCCTGTATTCCGCGTTCGGAAAGCCCGACGTCAGCCCAACCCGTGAACCGGTTTTGCTCGTTCCAGACGCTTTGGCCGTGGCGAAGCAGCACAATTTTCTTCATAGGGCCATTGAATAACACCAAATAGGGGCATTTTAGCAAAGAAATCGGGGGCAGACCTTATTGTCTGTTGGGGCATGGCCCCGATTCAATTCGATTCAATTTGCCCCCATGGTAGAATACAGGCCTTTTTTCGATAGACGGAGCGCCTCCCTTGGAATTTCTTATGCAACATCTTGGCCTGGTCGCCTTGGTCATCGCCAGCGGCCTCATGCTCGCCTGGCCGGAAATCCAGAACCTGTTGGGCCGTCAATCGGCCGTCGGCACGCTGGAGGCCACCCAGCTCATCAATCAAAAACACGCCATCATCCTGGACTTGCGTCGTGAGCAGGACTTTACCCTGGGTCATTTGCCCAGCGCGCGCCACATTCCCATGGATGAACTGACAACGCGCTTTGAAGAGATCTCCCGGTTCAAGTCCCGCCCGGCGATTCTGGTGACCACGGGTCAGAATGGCCCCAGAGCCGTCAAAATACTGAAGACCCAGGGTTTCGAAGATGTATTTGTGTTGCAGGGAGGTGTCGCCGCGTGGATAGAAGCCAACCTTCCCATCGAAACAACCCGCGGTAAAACCTGAGAAGCACCCATGAGCCAGAAGGTCATCATGTACACTACAGGGGTCTGTCCCTACTGCGTCATGGCCGAACGTTTTCTGCTCAATAAGGGCGTTGCCGGGCTGAACAAAATTCGTGTGGATCTGGATCCTTCCCAACGAGAAACCATGATCAGTCTTACCGGTCGGCGCACCGTGCCGCAAATTTTCATTAACGACACCCATGTGGGCGGGTATGAAGATCTCGTCGCACTGGACCGTGCAGGCAACCTGGACTCCTTGCTCGCCAATACAACTTCAGGACAATGAATCCCATGACTCAAGACGGACAATTGGAAAACGCCCCCGTATTTGCCATCGAAAAAATCTACATCAAGGATGTCTCGGTAGAAATTCCGAATGCACCCCAGATTTTTTTGGAACGCGATACCCCGGAGATCGAAGTGCAATT